>NZ_DAXETW010000009.1:0-28279 GCF_051155795.1 Longibacter sp. | reverse complement strand
ACAGGCGGAGAGCGTATTAGCCGAGCGTTGCTGCACGCCGGGCGAGCGCGTCGTCATACAGGTCTTGAAGCGGTCCCGACAGCTCGAGAGTAGCGACGTCGACCTGCAGTGCGGCCAGTTCTCGAGAGGTTTTGCAGGCGACCACCGAACGGTACGTGTAAGACAGGCGCAGGAGGAACGCGCCGCACTGCACGTCATCGGCTGTGTCCATCTGGAGGGTGACGGCGCCCGCATCATCGCTGGATAGCAGAATGGACGTAGGGATGGTGAGCAACGCCTCCCGGATGGAGGCGGGCAGGGGAACCGCCAGAAATCCGTCGGGCCGGATATGGCCAACTTCTTTCCCCGCGCGCTCGAATACGACAGCGCTCTGCTCGTGCGGTGCCAGGGTCACGTCCTCCCATCCGGCAACGGCCTGGACGAGATGCGTGGTGGCTACCGACGGTGGAACGAGGGCAAGAGGGTCTCGCTTGCCCGGAGGGAGCACGGCACGCAGCGTCAGCGTGCGGGAATCGATGTCGACCAGGGAGCCAGGGGAGGACGCCGTCGCATCAGCGTCAATCCGTTCGGCGGGGGGGCACGTCACGTCGCAAGTCATGGCGGCACCTCTTGAGTCAGATGAGAAACGCCGGAGACGATCACCCGTCCGCCCGTGGGGCCGGCCAATTGGCGTGAGACCGACGGCGGTGCATGTCGAACGGGGCACCCCTTCAACACCAGATTCGGGATGCATACACAGGAGCGCGTGCTGCAAATGGCGACGTCGCAGGTGGCATGTGCATCCTACAGGGTGTCGCTTTCGCTCCCGTGTTCGTGTGAAAAAAGGGCAAGGGTCGTGCCGTCTTTCCGCACGGAGATGCCGAAAACCCCATCGTTACCGGCGCTGGGGGCGATAGAGGACGCGATCACGACGCCGATGCATGAACCTTCAGCGTCTTGATGTGCCCGCGGCGGCTCCGCGTGGCGAGGTGGAGCATGCCGTCCGCAAGTTCCCGGGGGGCGATCCATGTTTCGGGGTCGCCCTCCGGCATAGCGTCGCGATTGTCCGGGGTATCGACGACGCCCATCGGGTACAGCACGCTCGCCCGCAGGCCGTCCTCTGCATACTCCTGGTCGAGGGACTTCACGTAGGCCGCCACGGCCCCCTTCGATGCGGCGTACAGCGCGGCGCCGGCCCCGCCTTCCTCTGCTGCCGGCGCGGAGACGCCGAGGAAGAAACCGTGCTCCCGGTCCAACAGGTGCGGAATCGCCGCTCTGGCCGTCTGGAAGAGGGTCTGGAAGTTCAGATCCATCATTTTGTCTGCGTCTTCCTGCGTCGCGTCCATGGCCGATTGCATGGAAAAGCCGCCGGCAATCGAGAGAACAGCGTCGAGCCCGTCCGCATCGGCGGCCGCCGCGTCGAAGGTGTTCTTCGCCTCGGACGCGTTTGTCAGGTCGCCGGTGTATACGTGCGCATCGGGGAACTGCTCACGCAGCGCCTGTCCGTTCTCGTCCCCGTAGTCGAACAGCGCAAGGGTCCACCCGGCCTCGGAAAACACGTCGGCGGTGACGGATCCGATAGCACCGGCGGCACCGGTGATGGCGACGGTAGGCATGGGCGGTGGCGTCTGGGGAAGGAAGGCCAGTGAGTATCGCTAACGTACCGAGCCCCGGACGGTCCGTCAAGGGCTTCATGTTACGTCGGTGCGTCGAAATGCCCCGAACCCTTTCCATCCCGAAACGCCCCCCCCTACTTCCGGTCGCGTCCGGTCGCGCGGACGGTGACGGAGCGGACCGTCCACTCCAGTGCACACCCGTGCTCCATCGACGGGCAGATTTCCGCCGTCCGCGATGCGGGCCACCTCGTGCCGGACCCCGATCTGGCATCTCGTCCGTGACGGCGGGTTGGTGGGTGCGGAGCACCATGACTGCACGCCTGTCCTTTGTCTCATTTTTTGACTGGGCAAAAAACGAGACGCAAAAATCACCACGGGTGCTACCTCGCTGTGCTCGCGTCGCACCAACCGGTACTAGCTCGCTGTGCTCGCGTCGCGGAATGACGTGGAAGGGCCCGGAGGGTCATCCTGGCGACTCGCGATCTGAGATCGCTCAAACAACACATCGTTCGGATCGCGTCCTCCCTTCGCCGCCTGATGCGCCGGACTGCGCAAGGCCGGGATATGGCTCGTTCAGACGTACGCCAGCCTGGACCAAGGCCACATGCCAGCCCCACGAAGACACCCTCATACAGACATACACATCCCCCGTCCTCACGGCCGCTGCACATTGATCGACGCGGAGGCGCGGGCGTAGCTGCCAAAGATCCCGGTGCCGCCCTCGATGTTGTCGACGATATTCGGGATCTCGCCGGGAGAGAGGCCGCCCTGCTGCGCTTCCTGCGTGCGGAGGTAGTCGTAGAGCGCGCGGTCCAGGACCGACACAGCCACCTCATTTCCCCCGAAAAAAGCGACGGCAATCCACGGGAAGTCGATCGTAATGGTGCCGTCCCCGTTGTCGTCGTAGTTGGCCTCATTCAAGATGGGCGACTGCGTGACCTTGAAGTCCTCAATGTCGTCTTCGTCTGGGTCGTAGGCATCAGCATAGAACGGGGTGAACTCGGCGATCAGCTCGTCCTCCGACAGCGCCTCGAAGTCGAGTTGCGAGGTCGTCGTGAACAGAAGGACGACCGGTGCATCCTTCACCTCCGCGCGCGTCACGGTAAAGGATGGCTGGACCGGGCTCTGGAAGGTGGCATCGGTATTCTCCGACGCGACAAGTTGAATGGCCGTCGGCACCGTGGTTACGGCCCGGATCGAGCCCCCCTCTGGAAGCTCCGCACGGAGGCGGTACGTCGTGCCCCCCTGCACCGTCGGAGCCGGGCTGTCGGGTACGTAGAAACCGATCGTATCGGTTGTGCGGTACGGCACGGTCTGCACCACGCTCCCGTCCGAGCCGAGCCGGTCGATGAACACGTCGGCGTCGCGAATTCCCTGCTGCCCGCCCGGTCCGGCGTCGATCGGTGCCGTCCGGGAAAGCACAACCTCCGGAAGATCTTTCCCTGCCTCCAGGTAGGCCTCTGCCACCGGCTGCTGCTCCACGCTGGCCGTGTCGATGGCATCACACGCCGAAAACACGGCCACGGTCAAGGCGAGAAGTAAAAGTAAAGCAGGGCGCAGCTTCATTATCGTCATGATCAATCGACTCCTGTTCATTCCAGCGGATCTCCTTTCCAAATCCGACATCCGCAATTCAGTATGTACATTCTGCACTTCGACCTTCATACGTCGAATTTCGTTCACGTCAAAAGGTCATCGTAAACGAGATATTAGGGAGCGGCACCGGGATCTGCGGGACCTCCGTGCGTTCGACCGTGCCGTCGTCGTTGGTCTCGAAGAAGTAGAACCAGATGTTGCTTCGCCCATAGAGGTTGATCACCTGCAGCTGCAGCTCGAAGTCGGCCCCGAACCACGTCCCCCGCCGGGTGGCCCCCACGTCGAGGCGGTGGTAGGCCGGCAGACGCTCACCGTTGAAGGGACTGATAAACGTCTCGCGCGTCTGCGAGTCGCTGATAAAGGGGTCGTTGACGGTACTGAAGCGAAAGGTCGGCTCGGTGTAAGGCTGTCCGGTCGCGTAGTTGAACGCTGCCGTCATCCGCCATTTCTCCGTAAGGTCGTAATTCGCCACGATGTTAAGGTCGTGGGTGCGGTCGAACTTCGGCGCGTAGTAGAGCGGGCCGTTCGGCCCGACGTTCACAAGCGGGAAGCGGCGCGCAGTGCGGCTCAGCGTATAGCCCACGAAGCCGTTGACGGCACCCGCCGATCGCTGAACGAGGACTTCGCCGCCAAACGCGAACCCGTCGCCGAAGCGGAACGTCTCCTCGTAGGGCAATCCCGCGCGGTCCGGGAGAAAGGGGTCAAGCTCAAAGAGGTCGCGCATCGTGCGGTAGTATCCCTCGATGTCGACGCGCCAGCCCGCCCACGGCTCGGTTTTCACCCCCACGACGAACTGATCGCCGTAGGAGGGAGGGACACCGTCATCGGTGGTGAGCCACGAGTCGAAGCCGGTGAAAAGCTCCGACGTCTCCAGGGTCAGGTACTGGTGATACCGACCGTAGGCTGTCTGCAATCGCACGCCCTCGGCAACGGTGTAATCGACCGACACCCTCGGTTCGAGGCGCCAGTACTTTCCTCGATCAAAATAGGACGATCGGAGCCCGGCCCGCACCTCCCAGTCGTCGTGCGGCCGGTAGGTATCCTGAATGTACGCGGACGCATAGCCGCTGGACAGCTCCTGCTCGAACGTCTCCTCCCCGTCGAACGTGTTGCGCAGACCGAACGAGAGCGCTCCTGCCCAGATGCCGCCCTTCAGTGTGTGGGCGCGCGTCGGGACCCATTCGACGTCGCCTTTGAGCGACACGTCCGTCACCTCATTACGCTGGCTGAAACGCGTGCTGCTGATCGTGGCGATGGGCGTCGACAGGTAGCGCGAACCGGTGAGCGTCAGATTCGTGAACACCGTTTCCGAGAGCAGGTGTTGCCAGTCGAGACTCGCGGTCTGGTTTCCGTAGGAGATGTCGAAGCGGCCGTCGTCGAGGAACTGCAGGTCGAGCACGTCCTGTCCGCCGTAGACCGCCAGGCTGAGCTTGTCGTTCGGCGTGGCGTCGAGGTTGATCTTTGCGTTCAGGTCGTAGAAGAAGAACCCGTCGGGGATCCCGTCCACGTCCTGACTACGGAGCACCGCAAGGAGCGGCTCGAGTGTGGAACGCCGCAGGGCGACCATGTACGACCCGCGTTCCTCTCCGTCATCCCCCCACGACCGGCCGTACGGCCCCTCGACGTAGGCCCGGGATGCCAGAAGCCCGACGGAAAAGCCGCCCTGCGTCTCGCGCCGATTTCCGTCCTTATTGTAGATGTCGACCACGCTCCCGAGGCGTCCCCCGTACTCAGCCGGGTACCCGCCCTTGTAGAGCTGGACGTCCTTGATCGCGTCCGGGTTGAACGTGGAGAAGAGGCCGAAGAAGTGCGTCGGGTTGTAAACCGTTGTCCGGTCGAGCAGGATCAACGTCTGGTCCGGCGAGCCGCCGCGAATGTACAGCCCGCTGGAGAAATCCGACGCCGCCTTTACCCCGGGAAGAAGCTGCAGGGAGCGGAAGAGGTCCGGCTCCAGGACGGCGGGGAGTTGCTTGATCAGCGCCGTCTCCACCCGGTTTGCTCCGATCGCGCGCGCCTCAGCGGCGTCTCGCTCGGCCTCAACGACAACCTCGTCTACCTCCGTGGTCGCGGGGGACAGTTCCACATCCAGGCGTCGGTCCTCTCCGGCTTCCAGCGTCACCTCCTGCTCCATCGGTTCGAAGCCGAGAAACGTGACCCGCACCGTGTACGTCCCGGGCGCCAGCCCGGCAATCGTGTAGTAGCCGGCATTGTTCGTCGCCGCCCCGCGCGTCACGTCGCCCGATAGAGCCACAACGTTCGCGAGAAGTAGCGTCTCACCGGTTTCTGCGTCTCGGACGTACCCGCTGATTCGTGCTGGATCCGACGCAGATCCGTCGTCCTGCGCAAGAGACGGCATCCCGCCGAGCAAGGAGCCGAGCATGACGAGGATCACCGCAAGATGAGAAAAGGAAGGCATCACAGGGCCGAAGAAATGGTACGGCAATTCGATGGAGGCGGATGGCCGGGCCGGTATCGAAGGCCCGGGCGATCCACGGGGAGGTGCGAATAGCAGTTCCTGTACCCGTGAACAGGACGCATGACCTCAACGATGGGTACTCTCCTCCCGTGAAAAAATCGTTTCCCGGCCCGTAGCGCCGGTCAGCGGGGATCCGGCCTCGAATCAGCCGCCTCCTCGAGTGCGTCGAGGCGCCGCTCAATCGCCATCAGCTTGTGAATGATGATGACGTGCGCCTTTTCGGCATCGATGCCGACGGGGCTGTCGGCGCTTTCGATTTCGGATTTGATGCGGTCGTAGGTCTCGCGGGGAAGCGTCAAGTCGGACATTGCTCCTACGTCGTTTTCTGAAAGGAAGTGGACGGTGGACTCGCGGTCCCTACGGGCGCGATGCCGGCACATTTTCGACTTTCCATGAATGCCGATCTGCGCACCGAAGGGTCGTTTCCCGCTGGAACTCGATCTTGCCGGTCATGTTGTAGTCTACACAACTTGCGCGGGGATTCCCCGCACCGAGTAGGGCAAGTCCCACACGGCCAGCTCCCTCTGAACTCCGTCAGGGCCGGAAGGCAGCAGCGGTAGGAGGTCGCAGCGGCGCGATGTGGGTAGCTTGCCCTTTTTTTATGCGGTAGCGGTTTGTTGTGGGCACTGCTTTTTATGGTCTCCGACCATCCGGAAGTCAGCCGGCTTCGCTGCATCTCCGGGTCTCCCAACTCGGCCCGGCCTCGGGTGAACGGTCTGTTCGCCTGAAATTAAAGGAAACGAATCCAAATCGCGGGTTTACGGCGGCCCGGCGGGTGAACCCGGCGTTTCCGGGTGCGTAAACGTGTGATGTGCGCAGAATCAGCCCGTCACGCGCGGGCGGTCCTCTGCGGCACCCTCGTCACCCGACCCTTCACGGACTGCCTTTGTCCACATGCTCCTGTCTCTTCTGCCTGTTTTCCTCGCCGGCGGCCAACCCGCCGACGGCACCGGTGGAATCATCAGCTTCCTGATCCCGATCATCCTGGTGATCGGCGTCTTCTACCTGTTCATCTACCGCCCGCAGAAGAAGCAGCAGGAGGAGCACGAGGAGATGGTCAGCAACCTGGAAAAGGGCGATAAGATCGTCACCATCGGCGGCATCCACGGGACGGTGCGCCGCATCGACGACGACTCCCTTCTCGTCCAGGTCGACAGCAGCGGGACAAAGCTTCGCTTCGACAAGCAGGCCATCGCCAACGTCGGCGGCGACGACAACTAGACTGGACGGCCGTCGCCCCGTGCCCCCGACCGACTCCTTGCGACCAACATGACAGACGCCACCCACAGCGGCCCCGAGGGCCCGTTTGATGCCATCGAAGACGCGATCGACGCGATCCGACGCGGCGAACTCGTCATCGTTGTGGATGACGCCGATCGCGAGAACGAGGGCGACTTCATCGGCGCAGCCGAAGCGATGACCCCGGAGCTGATCAATTTCATGGCCAGCCGGGGGCGCGGCCTGATCTGTACCGCCATCACCCCGGAACGGGCCGACGAACTGGACCTCGACCTGATGGTGGAGTCCAACTCGGCGCTCTACCACACGCCGTTTACCGTGTCGGTCGACTATAAAAAGGACACCACGACGGGCATCTCTGCCTCGGATCGTGCGAAAACAATCCGTGCGCTGGCGGATCCAGATGTATCCCGGTTCGACTTCGCCCGTCCAGGCCACGTCTTCCCGCTCAAAGCCCGCACGGGCGGCGTCCTCCGGCGAGCCGGACACACGGAGGCATCAGTCGACCTCGCCCGCCTGGCAGGCTTCCGCCCGGTGGGGGCACTGGTCGAAATCATGAACGAAGACGGCAGCATGGCCCGCGTGCCGGAGCTGACCGAGCTCGCCGACGAGCTCGACATGCCGTTCATCACGATCCAGGACCTGATTGCCTACCGGATGCAGAACGAGAGCCTCGTTCAGCGCGAGGCGGAAGTCCCGATCGAGACAGCGTACGGATCGTTCCGGCTCGTTGCATTCGAGGAAACGCTAACCGGAGAAGTGCATCTTGCGCTCGTCAAGGGCCACTGGAGCGAGGATGAGCCCGTGCTGGTCCGTGCCCACGCGCAGGATGTGATTGGTGACGTCTTTGCGGCCGATGCGACCGGCGGCTACCAGAAGCTCGCGGAGTCGATGCTGATGATCGAAAACGAGGGGCGCGGCGTCGTCCTCTATATGATGCAGGGCGCACGCAAGCCCGGCCTCCTCACGAAACTCCGGGCGATGGAACGTCAGTCCGAAGAAGGAGGCGAGATTGAGCCGGACACCGGCATGGACCCCCGCGACTACGGCATCGGCTGCCAGATCCTCCGCAACCTGGGCGCACGCAAGCTCCGGCTGCTCACGAACAACCCGCAGAAGCGCGTCGGGCTCCGGGGGTACGGACTGGAGATCGTCGAGCGCGTCCCGATTGAAATTCCGGATGACGTCGCAGCCCGCTACGTTCACGCCACCGACGACCAGGTGACGCCGCTCCTCGTCGACGCCCTGCGAGGCGTGAAAAACGGCGACGGGAACGGATAACGCTCCCTAACCGGCCGCCCGAAACCAGGTGGTCCCCTATCCGATCCAGCAGCGACTTGCTTCAAGCGCCGGGGTTTCTCACTTTGTCGGTGTCGCCGCATCCACGAGCGTCCCTTCACCCACCTCTCGGTACCTCATGTCCGGACAACAGGTCGCAAAGATCATCTACTTCGTTCTGGCGGCACTCAGCCTGTTCATCCTCGGCTCGCGCATCATGGCGAGCGATACGGACATCTTCCGCCTGCTTCTTCCCGCCGCCATCCTCGGATTCTGCACATGGCGCCTCCTGACCATGGATGAGTGACCCTGCGCCGACACGTACTACCCGATATGAACACCCCCGAACGCCCCGCCTCCCTTCCTGGAAGCGGGGCGTTCGTTTTGGTCGTATGCCCCCGCACCGGAGAACTATTGCCTGCGACCCCGCCCTCTTTTCGTACTGTCGGTCGGCTGATTCGTACGTTACGAACCAGCGGTCCGCGAACGGCAGGATCATCCTCGGCCTGACGGGACGCGACGCCCGCCACCCCGACGTTTACGCCCCGGCTTGCTTTCCTCCCGGTAGCGCCTCGACGCTACCTTTCTTTTCCACGAACCCAGCTTCCGTCTATGATTCGTCTTGATGCTTCGCGCGCCACCGACATGCTCGATGATGGTGCCCTCGATGATCTTGGCCCCCGGCTCGCGGATGCGCACCGGGCGGTTCTCGACAAGTCCGGCGCCGGCAGCGATTTCCTGGGCTGGCGCGACCTGCTCACCGACCCGGATGATGCCCTGCTAGAGGACATCGAGTCGACCGCGGCCCGGCTGCGGCGCGATGCCGATGTGCTGTTGTGCCTCGGGATCGGCGGCTCGTACCTGGGTGCGAAAGCCGTTATTGATGCCCTAACGCCGTACTTCAAACAAACGGGCCCGGCAATGCCCGACCTCCCGGGAAAAAGCGACCATCCCGATGAGCCGCCGGAAATCCTGTTCGCCGGCCATCATACGAGCGGTGCCTACCTTCGGGAGCTGCTTGAGAGCTTGGAGGGGAAAAGCGTCTTCGTAAACGTGATCTCGAAGAGCGGGACCACCCTCGAAACGGCGCTTTCCTTCCGGTTCGTCCGGCAATGGATGGAAGACCACTTCGCCGACGCAGACGACCGGATTATCGTCACAACGGATCCCGAAAAGGGCGTCCTGAACAAATTGCGCGAAGAGCATCCGTATAAAAAGTACGTCATTCCGCGAGACGTCGGCGGACGGTTTTCCGTCATGACGCCGGTCGGCCTGCTTCCGATCGCCGCGGCCGGCATCGACATTCGGTCGTTCTTCTACGGCGCGGTGTCTGCGTGCGATGCGATGAGCGACGCCGACGAGAATCCCGCGTTGCAGTACGCCGGCCTGCGGTACCTCCTGCTGGAGGAGGGGTACGACGTCGACGTCCTCGCTGTGTTCGAGCCGAAGCTCCGCGCGATCGGAAGCTGGTGGCAGCAACTGATGGGCGAGAGCGAGGGGAAAGAGCATACGGGTCTGTTTCCCACCGTCGTACAGTACACCACCGACCTCCACTCCCTCGGGCAATACATGCAGGACGGGCAACGGATCGTCCTCGAAACATTCCTCATGGCGGAAGACGACGACGGCGACCTCACCATTCCGGAAAGTGACGACGACCTGGACGGGCTGAATTACGTCGCCGGCAAAACCATGTCCGACGTGACGCGCGGCGCCTACGAAGGCACGGCGCAGGCACATAGCGACGGCGGCGTTCCGATCCTTTCTCTATGGATGGAATCGATCAGCCCCGGACCTCTCGGAGAGCTTCTGTACTTCTTCGAGCACGCCGTCGCCGTGAGCGGCTATCTGCTCGACGTCAACCCCTTCAATCAACCCGGCGTCGAAGACTATAAGCGCGAAATGTACCGCCGCCTCGGGAAGTAATGTATCAGTTTCGTGCTCCACATCCACGGAAACCGCGGCGAAAACGGCAGTCCACACCGCTGTGGATAACCCGTGGACAAGTAGGGCATAACGTCTTGATAACACCTTGACCGGGAGACCGGCGCGAACGGCGGTGCATAACCCGTGCGTTCGTCCACACATTTCCGAAAGTTCTCAACAGTGTGGACAACGGTTCACAACTTTTCGCGTCGGACCCCCGGTTTTTCTGTGGATAAGTGTGGAAACGTGGAAAACTTCGGCATATGTGCCGATTATGCCGGTCAGCGACCGCCAGCCCTTCGTCAAGCTGTGGACATCTTCGGGAGTCCATACCCAAGTTATACACAATGGCACCGGCACGATGTGAGTGATCTGGTTCTCCACATATCCACACGCCCAACAACAATCACTACTCTTCTAAAAAAATTTTATACACCTAATACATAGTAAGGGAGTGTGGATAAGTCCGAAATTGGCGAACTGCGTTGTCGACGCGCACTATACCAGTTCCCTTACCACCAACATCGGTATAGGACCATATACCGGAAGTCGTCCGCACTGTATTCCGTTAATGGAATGATTTCAATCCTGTGCGTGCTTGTTGAGGCACGGTGGTGGACGTTCAGGTTTACCTGTGAATGAATCCGCGTTAACGCTCAGAGCATCGTCGTTGCCGAAACCGACGTCCCATCGCTGACCACCCGTATCGCCCCGTTGAAGTCGGTTCGAAGCAGGTTCACGCCAGAGTTCTGCCAGCGTGTCACAACATCTGGAACGGGCATTCCAAATCGATTGCGGCGCCCCACTGGAATCACCGCCAGCGCGTCAGGGACGGATCTGGGAACGGCGGCACGGACGAAAGGCAAAGAGCTGCTCGTTGCCGAGCCATGATGAGCCACCTTAACGACATTGGCGTCGAGTTCATTGGCATACGTTCGGACCAGCCACCCCTCGCCATGACCTTCGACATCTCCCGGAAGGAGGATTTGTGTAGCTCCGTAGGTCAGCGCCAGCACAACGGACGCGTCGTTTTCAGACCAGGTAGATGATATCCGTCGGGGTGGCGGACCGAGAACTTCGACGGCGAGGTGGGGCCCCAGATCAAGAGTGTCTCCAGCAACGACCGATCGATGCGGAATGGAACGCCGGTTGAGGACCTCGCGACTGTCAGCGAAAAGATTTGTCGACGCACCACGGCCGCTATGGATGAACTCCCCGACGGTGACTGCTTCGAACACTGAGGGCAGGCCTCCGAGATGGTCACTATCCGGGTGCGTGGCGACGACCAGATCCAGTCGGTCGATCCCCCGATGCCTCAGATGAGGGAGGATGACGGAGGCGCCCGCATCCCAGTACGGCGAGCGCGGACCTCCATCGATCAGCATCGTGCGACCATCCGGCGTTTCCACCAGCGTTGCATCCCCCTGGCCGACGTCAAGAAACGTGACGGTGAGAACGGGTCCGAGCCGGGCGTTGTAGGCATCGACCATTTGCCCTGCTGTGATGATTATCACCGTTATTGTCACAAGTCGCCATCGATGCCGTGGGCGGGGAAGCTGCGCGATCACGAGCGTCCCGCAGACGATTGCCGCGAGCAGTAACGCGTCGGGGGAGGCCAGCTGGACGCCGGCCCCAAGCCAGTCCGCACCCCACTGGGCCGTCAAGATGAGCAACTGAAGCATGACGTCAGCTGCCATCCCGAAGGCTGATCCGGCTGCCGGCCACGTTGCGCCGGCCAGTCCCATCAGGAGCGAGGCGGTCAGTCCGACGGCCGTAAGCGGAATCGCCACGACATTGAGTACGAGTCCACCGACCGCGACGAACCCGAAGTGGTGCAGGAGAACGGGCGCCGTGCCCAGTGTTGCAGCGGCCGACACGGTCAGCATCGACAGGAGCCACTCCCCTGCTCCGGATGAGGCAACATCATCCGGGAGCATGGACCTGGCGATGGCGTCGATGCGCGGGTTCAAGACAACGATTCCTGCCACGGCCGACAGCGAGAGCTGGAATCCCACGTCGAACAGCGCGGTCGGCCGCATCATGAGCAGAATCACGGCAGCTACACCCAACGTGTTGAGCGTGTGGGACGATCGTTGCAGCACGATGCCGCCGATGAAGAGACTCGCCATCACCACAGCGCGCACGACCGACGGAGGCCGGCCGGTCAGCAGCATGTAGAGCACCAGAATGCCGATTGTGAGAAGTGCGCGCAGGACTTCGATGTGCTGCCAACGCAGACGGAATCGATGCAGCATCGGCCGAAGGAGAGCATAGATCACCATGCCGACCAGTAGAACGTGAAGGCCGGAGACGGCCAGCAGGTGCATCAGTCCCGTTCGCGCAAATGCGTCTCGGTGCGCATCCGTGACCCGGCTTCGGTCGCCGAGGAGCAATGCGTGGACAATGGCGCGGGATGAGGGCGTTGGCACGTGGAGCTGCGTCAGGTGCCGGACGTGGGATCGAGACCGGTTCACAAGGATCTGCGCTCGCGATCGGGTCCGCGAACGAATGCGCACGTCGCCCGCAGATCGGGCCGTCAGCAAGGTGTAGATCCCGCGGCGCTGGAGGTAGGCCCCGTAGTTGAAATCGGCCGGGTTTGTCGGAGCAGGCGGTGGACGGAGGTGCCCGTGCACCCAGATGCGATCCCCTTCGAAAACGTCGGGGAAGGGTGCCGGCTCGTCGTCCCACGGCGACGTTCGGAAGGTGACTCGAACCTTGCCGGTCGCGGGTCGGTCACCGGCCGGGTGGTGCCATGTGTCGACGCGGAGCGTGAATCGGGTCCGTTCGTCTGTGCGCTCGGGAGCATCGACGATGGCGCCCGATATGGTCGTGGTGTCGCCGTCTGCTATGAGATATGCTGCCTGGCGGTGCAGTCGATCCGGCGGCTGTGCCTGGAAGACGACGAGCCGAAGGGCCCCGAGCGAGACCGCCAGGATGGCCGCGGCGGCGAGTCGACCGAGGACGCCGAGGGACACCAGGCGCCGGCGATCGTCCCAGACCGCGAGGCCATACATGAGCATGCTGATGGCGGCGGCTCCGCCCCACGTCCACCACGGTCGCAACCATCCCTGTTCGGCGAGAAAGATGCCGGCAGACAGTGCCCCGGCGACGAGCAGGGCCGGATAGGTTGCCCATTGAATCGATGAGTCGGCGCGCACGGCGTTTCGTCGGTGTCGGCATGGACGGGGATGCTGGATGCCTACCTGGAAGACACCGGGCGCCGGGATTTTCTAACGTCTGCGACGAGTACTGCCATAGAGGGCGGTGCTGCACCCGGTCTACCGGACATAAATGTGGATGAAGTCGGAGCGAGGACGTGAACTTGCCCGGGCCTGACTAATACGAGCAATGATTTTCTGGGTACACCGGTTGACTCCCGGTTGCTCGTTCCCCCTTCCGGACTCCCCTTTCTCAGCATCTGACGCGTTTTAACACCACATGAGCAGCCGACGTGAAGCCCGAGAGTACGTGATGAAGGCCCTCTACGCCCGTGAAATGGGCGGTGGAGACGCGCGGCACGTCGTGTACACCATTCTGGAGCCGGCCCTGGAAGGGGATGCGGTCACACTGGAGTTTGCGCGCAAGCTCCTCGAGAAAACCGTCGATGCGCGAAGCGAGGCGGATGCCGTGATTAGCAAGCACGCGAAAAACTGGGACATCGATCGCATCACGCCTGTTGATCGCATTTTGCTTCGAATGGCCGTGATTGAGCTCCTCCATATGGAGGACGTCCCGCCCAAGGTGTCGATTGACGAAGCGATCGAAATTGCCAAGTCGTACAGCACGCCGAAAAGCGGCACGTTCATCAACGGCATTCTGGATGCCGCCCTCGCCGACCTGAAAGAGCAGGGGCGCCTGAACAAATCCGGGCGTGGCCTCGTCGGCATGGATCTTCCGCAAGAACAAGGGGAGGCCCCATAGGAGCTTCAAGCGAACGCCGACCCGCCGGGAACTGTACGTTTGGTCGGATCTTTTGCGGGAGTCCTAATATATTCCTAATATCTGGGCTCTTCCCCCGGCCACTTCAGGTTTGGTTTTTCTGAAACCACCCCTCCTGGCCATCTCTTCTCGACTTGATTTCATCGCTCCGCCTGAAAGGGCGAATCCTTATGGGCCTCATTGCCATCGGCGACATTCATGGGTGTGCCAAGTCGCTCGACGCCCTTCTGGAACGTCTCGAGCTGTCCGACGACGACCATCTGCTGTTCGTCGGGGATTACATCGATCGGGGCCCGGATTCGAAAGGAGTCATTGACCGGCTGCTGGACCTTAGAGAAGAGCACGAGTGCACCTTTCTACGCGGCAACCATGAGTCGCTAATGCTCGGCTATCTGAATGCTGGGGCGTTCAATCTGTGGCGCGTCAACGGCGGCATCGCCACGCTGCAGAGCTACATGAAGAACGGCCAGCCGGATGTCGAAATTCCGGAGGCCCATCAAGAGTTCGTGCGCGGTACCGAACTCTACTACGAAACCGACGACTTTCTCTTTGTCCACGCCGGATTGAAGGCCGATGTCTCGGTCGAGGACAACCTGGAGCAATTCGACGAAGAGGTATTCCTCTGGGAACGCGGCCACCTGGAGGCCAGCGAGTATGCCTGGGACAAAACGATCGTCTGTGGACACACGCCGCAGCCCGAGCCGATTAACAAGGAGCGCCTCATCATGATCGACACCGGGTGCGTCTACCACATGCAGCCCGGCATGGGACGCCTGACAGCCGTTCGCCTCCCGGAGCGGGAGTTCGTGGACGTTGAGTATGAAGGGTGACGTGCGGTTTGAGGGTGTGAAGGTATGAATGTGTGAGGGTGCTTTATGGGGTGCGGTGCACCTGCTTTTGGGGGCTTTGTTGGTAAGGGCGTTCCTCCGTTTAAACATTCGCATGTTCGAGCCTCCAGGCTGCCTTTAACCGACCAAATCGCGGTGAAGGGGGCACGTGGCGCGGAACAGCGGGATCGTACGGGAGATAAAGATCTGCTGTTGTTGTCTGCATCCTTTAGATCCCTGTACGTTTATGGCGCTTCGCTGCGGCCTCGTCGGTCTGCCCAACGTCGGCAAATCGACCATTTTCAACGCGCTGAGTAATGCCGGCGCCGAGTCGGCCAACTATCCGTTTTGTACCATCGACCCGAACGTTGGCGTCGTGCCGGTTCCGGATGATCGTCTCGATACGCTGGCTGAGATGGCGGAATCCGCCGAGGTGACGCCGGCGACCATCGAGTTCTTCGACATCGCCGGCCTTGTGGAGGGCGCATCCGAGGGCGAGGGCCTCGGCAACAAGTTTCTCGCGAACATCCGCGAGGTCGACGCCATCGTTCACGTCGTGCGCTGCTTTGACGACGAAAACGTGGTTCACGTGTCCGGTTCGGTGGACCCGGTGCGCGACATCGAGGTGATCAACACCGAGCTCCTGTTGAAGGATATGGAGTCGGTCGAAAAGCGGATCGAGAAGCAGCGGAAACCCGCGAAGAGCGGCGACAAAGAGGCCGTTAAGGAGCTGGAGGTTTGCGAGAAGCTGCATGACCACCTGAGCGACGGGCACCCGGCGCGGTCTTTCGAGGGCCGGGAATGGGAGCAGGAGATCGTCGACGAGCTGTTCCTGTTGACGAGCAAGCCCGTTCTCTACGCCGCGAACGTGGACGAGAGCGCGCTGCCAGACGGAAACGAGCATGTCGATGCCGTTCGAGAGGTCGCCGATGCCGAGGGATCTGAGGTGGTCGTGATTTCGGCTGAAGTCGAATCCCAGATTGCCCAGCTCGACGATCCGGAGGAGCGGCGTCTGTTTCTCGAGGAAATGGGACTCGAGCAGTCGGGTCTCGAGCGCCTGATCAAGGCGGCGTACGACCTCCTCGGGCTCATCACCTTCTTTACGGCCGGGCCGAAGGAGGCGCGGGCCTGGCAGCTGACCCGCGGCCTGCATGCCCCACAGGCGGCCGGGAAGATCCATTCGGACTTCGAGAAGGGCTTCATCAAGGCAGAGACGATCCATTTCTCCGACTACGAAGAGCACGGTTCTGAAGCCGCAGCGCGGAAGGCCGGTGTGATGCGCGCGGAGGGCAAAGAGTACGAGGTGAAGGATGGCGACGTGATGCTCTTCCGCTTCAACGTTTGACCCTGCAGAGTCGGGCGTCGGATGTGAAGCTGACGAAACGACCCGTCGATCGTCTGCGAATCCACATCGCCGTGCCGTACGTTTCAGGTCGGTCTTCGCACATGCTGCCGGTTGTCCACGGCCCGTCCACAACCTGTTGATAACTCCGCTTTTAGCGTCATGTCCGGTATACAAATCTCCGCCCGAAATACCGTTCGTCCCCTTCTCCTTGCGAGTCTGATCCTGCTCGTCACAGCCGGGCTCGCGATGCCGGCAAGCGCGCAGGACACCGATCCGTCGAAGGCAGACACCATCGCCCAGCGCATGGTGGAAGCGCACGGCCTCGATGCGTGGGAGACGCTGCCCTACCTGCGGTTCGACTTCGCCGTTGAAGGGGGCGGTCAGACCCAGCTCGTCGCCCGGAATCTGTGGAACCGGCAGACCGGTGCGTACCGGATCGAACTTCCAGACACCGCGCAGACCGTCATCATCGTTCAGACGGATGCGTCGAGTCCCGGTAGCGTCACCGGCACGGTATACCAGGGCGGCGAAGAGGTCAGCGGCGAGGAAAAGGCATCCCTTCTGCAGACCGGCTACCAGCGCTTTATCAACGACACGTACTGGCTCCTCGCCCCGTTGAAGGTGTTCGATGAGGGCGTCAACCGGTCGTACGTTGCCGACTCCTCACAGGCCGGGCACGACGTGATCCACCTGACGTTTGGTGACGTCGGCCTGACGCCGGACGACGAGTACTGGCTCTACGTGAACAAGGAGACGGGCCTTCTCGACCGGTGGGCCTTTCGCCTTCAGAGCATGGCGGCCGACGCGACCCCGGCTGCGTTCGACTGGACGGGGTACGTGGCGCTTTCCGCGCCCGGCGGGGAAGTCCGGCTTGCCGAACGGCATGAAGGCCGACAGCGGGCGATCTTGACGAACGAACTCCGGGCTCCGACCGACGTGCCGGACGACGCCTTCACCTCCCCTACGCCGATGCTTAGCGAGTAACGCCCGCTTCTGCTGTCGCCCCAGTCTCGTGGATTACCGACTTCAAATTGCCCGTCGCTACCTGTTCAGCCGGCGCGACGTGTCTCTGATTTCCATCATCACGGGGATCTCGATGACGGGAGTGACGCTCGGCGTAGCCGCGCTGATCGTTGTTCTATCGGTAATGAACGGGTTCTACGACTTCGTCCGCGACCTGCTCGTGTCCATCGATCCGCACGTACGGGTCGTTAGCACCGATGCGCGAGGCGTAGCGAACGCGGACTCCCTCGTGGCGCTGGCGCGCGAAATGGACGAAGTGGTGGCTGCGGCGCCGTACGTGGAAGGCAAGGCGCTGCTGGTACATGACGGCGGTCCGGCCAATCGCGTCGTGGTTGTTCGGGGCGTGGACCCGGCGACGATGGCAGAAGAGACCGAAGTCGTCCAGCAGACCGGGTTCGGGTCGTTTGACGTTTCGACGCGCAACGGCGTCCCCGGTCTCGTCGCAGGAATGGGGCTCGGCAACCGCCTGGGGCTGTATCCCGGCGGTTCCAACCAGTCGGCGAGCAACGTTGGGCTGCTGTCCGCCCCTTCCATCGAGCGGATGCTGACGCAGGTCTTCGGTGTGCCGCCGGTGCGGCGCTTCGAGGTGCGCGGCCTGTTCGAGGTCCAGGCCGCCTTCGACCAGAGCCACGTCTTCATCGGTCTGGAGGAGGCACAGCGCCTTTTCCAGACCGGCTCACGTGTGTCGGGCGTGGATCTGCGCATCCAGAACCTGGATCAGGCGGATGCGGTGAAGGCGAAGCTCCAGGGGCAACTGGATGGCGCCCGGTTCGAGGTGCAGACGTGGTACGACCTGCAGAAGTCGCTCTATGACGTAATGCGGCTCGAGAAGTGGGGGGCGTCGGCCATTCTTATCCTCATTGTGGTCGTAGCCGCGTTCAACATCGTCGGGTCCCTCACGATGGTCGTGATCGAAAAGCGGCGAGACGTGGGCGTCCTCCGGGCGATGGGCGTGTCGCAGTCAAACATTAAACGCATTTTCCTGACGGAGGGCGCCCTTATTGGCGGCGTTGGCACGGGATTGGGGCTTGTTTTGGGCCTCGGTCTGGCCCTCATTCAGCAACATTTCAAGCTCGTTCCCATGGCTCAGGCCGAATCATTCATGATCGATGCCTATCCTGTAGTGATTCAGCCGCTCGATATCGTGGTCATTGCCGCGGTATCGTTCGCCCTCTGCGTGCTTGCTGCGGTTTATCCCGCCGCGCGGGCCGCAGCCATCGAGCCGGCGCAGGCCGTTCATCTGGACACCTGACTGTCCCCGTCATCCTGTTTCGTTCCGGCAGTCGGTCCGTACGGCACGAACGCACCCGCTCAACCTTCTCCCCGATTTTCACCAACCATGATACGCGACGAATACAACGTCATTGGTCTTCCGAAGCGCCCGTCCAAGCCGCGCAGCCGTGGCCTTACCCACATGCTGGATAAGGCGCTGGCTCCTCGACAGGTGGAAGACATCCTTGAAGTCAACGCCGAGTACATCGATGTTGTCAAGCTTGGCTGGGGGACGGCGGTGATCACGCCCAACCTGGAGAAGAAGCTCGCGATCTATCAGGAGGCAGATATCCCGATTTACTTCGGCGGGACGCTCTTCGAAGCGTTCTTCCTGCGGGATCAGCTCGATACGTACCGTCGCATGCTGGACGACCTCGGCGTGGAGCACGTCGAGATTTCCGACGGCTCGGTATCCATGGCCCATGAGGAAAAGCTGGAGGTGATCTCGTCGTTTGCGAAGGACTTTCGCGTGCTGAGCGAGGTCGGCTCGAAGGACGCCAACAACATCATGCCGCCATACCGCTGGGTGGAGGCGATGCAGGCGGAGCTCGAAGCCGGGAGCTGGAAGGTGATTGCCGAGTCGCGCGAGACCGGGACCGCGGGTCTCTTCCGTCCGAACGGCGAGATTCGGACCGGCCTCGTCGACGAAATCGTCGCCCGCGTCGACCCGTCCGATATCATTTTCGAGGCGCCCAATAAGATGCAGCAGGTCTGGTTCATCAAGCACCAGGGCGCGAACGTGAACCTTGGCAACATTCAGCCGCAGGAGGTCATCCCGCTGGAGACGCTCCGGCTCGGGCTGCGCGGCGACACCCTGTTCGAGTTTCTCACGCCCGGCGTTACACCGGCTCTGTCGAACAACGGCGCCGGTGACGGACGCAGCAGCGACGCATGAACGGGGCAGTGCCGCCCGGGCGATCTGGATCCCGGATTTCGTGGTCGAACCGTGAAATCGGCACCGCGCAACCGGAACAACGCCCTTTCTGCGGCTTCTTCATAAACATTTTCCCGTTTGTCATACTTCAAAGAGACTGTCCACGCGACGCTCGCGATGGTTGTCATCGCAGGGTCCGGGGGCAGTTTTTTCCACACGACGCACGCGGCAATTTCCTAGAAGACGAAGGCGTACTCATGGCCCGCAAAGATGACCTGACCGGCAAGGGACCGGTGACGGGAAACAACGTTTCCAAGTCGAACAACAAGACGAAGCGGCGTTTCCAGCGCAACCTGCAGAAGAAGCGGTTTTACATCCCTTCGGAAGATCGCTGGATCACGCTGAAGGTGTCGGCCAAGACGCTGAAGACGATCAACAAGAAGGGTATTGAAGCGGTGCTGAAGGAAGCCCGCGCGCAGGGCATCAACGTGTGACGCACCGCTCCGGTGTCGTTATCGCTCCGGTCGCTCGTGACGTCCTGCGGCCCGGGGCCGTCCTCCTTCGCGTCGTTCTGAACATTGAACACTGAAGACTAATGGCTAAAGGCAATCGCATCCAGGTCATCCTCGAGTGCACCGAAGCCCCGGGCACGTCGCGGTATCACACGACCAAGAACCGTCGGAATACCTCCGATCGGCTCGAGCTGAAAAAGTACAACCCGGTTCTTCGTAAGCATACGCTCCACCGGGAGAAGAAATAGCAGCCTGACCGCCGGTGAAACGGTCGCTGTCCGTATGGACGGGCGACGCCGGGTGCAGGCATAATCTCTGAATCACGCGATCAGGAAGGCAGAGTCATGGCAAAGACGAAAGGTAAAAAAGGCGCGGCTTCGCGAAAGATGGCGAAGATCATCGTTGCGCAGAAAAAAGAGAACGGCCACTACAGCTTCAAGCAGAAGGTGGTGCCACTCGACAATGTGCAGGACGAGCTGAGCGCCGCTAAGAAGTAAGCGGTGGTCTCCGTGAGAGCCGATTGATTTCTCACGGGCGGGAGGGAAGACGGATCGCCGAATCGATTCTCACCGCCGGGGCCCACCTCGAGATCACTTCCGCATGACGTTCGGGGCGTGGCGCAGTCCGGTTAGCGCACCTGCTTTGGGAGCAGGGGGTCGCCGGTTCGAATCCGGCCGCCCCGACCAACGACGCATCGCCGGCCCGGGTCAGACACCGCGGGTACGGTACGATAGAACGTGAACGCCTCCTCCGGAAGAACCGGGAGAGGCGTTTTTGCAGCTTCAGCGGGCGTGACCTGTTTTGATGTGGTGCTTCGCTCGACGTCTGGATTACCGGCGCATGCAACCCCGCGTCAGGTTTCGGATACGGTGGGCAATCTCGCCCGGTGAATCCCCTCTCAGGACGTCCTTCCAACCGTGGCGGCTGACGATGAAGAGCATACGGTCCTGCAGGCGAATCGCCACGGCGACCCAGTTGCTGCCGTGACCGGTCGGTTCGCCGTAATGTGCTTCGTACGCGTGAATGGCGTCCGTCAGGGGCTGTTTGCTCGCCCGCTGCCAGCAGCCATCGAAGCGAATGAACGCCTCGGACGCGAAAGAGGGCACGTTGCTGCCGGTGGCGTTGGGGAGAGAAAGTGCCATACGTACCATTTAGGCCGTGCAGTCACGATGGTCCGGCAATATGAGCACACCGAACACGAATTTAAACAGGCGGCCCCTGCCTCCGGTGTAGAGCCTTCTCCCACACGCCCGTCCGTTGCAAACGCCGCATGCCGAGTCCATCAGAGGGGCAAAATTTCAAAAAATCCGGTTTCGGTTTGTAGTCTTGGTTCGTTTCTCCGTTGTATTATAGTACACCCAGCCGGAACTCCTTTCGCCGCCCGACCTTGTGGACCTCTCTTCCGACGTATTCATCACGCTCTGTCCGCACTGCAACCTTCCGTATGCGCTACCCCACGACTGCTGCGGCCGATGCGGGCACCCGATGGCATGCGATGACGCATCCTGTCGCTCCCAGTTGCCGATGGACGTCCGGCCGTCCGCGGTGGCGTTGAAGGACTGGCTCCGTCCCGAGCCGGAGACCGTCGCTCTGGATCTGAATGATCTGGTGGACGTCGATCAGCCGGTGTAGCGCGCGCCCACCTCTCGTCCACGAGGGACGCGATGCAGACCTCTCTGCCCGTCCTAACCGCGAACAGGATACACGCGCCCGTAGCTCAGTTGGATAGAGCAGCGGACTTCTAATCCGCAGGTCGCAGGTTCGAATCCTGCCGGGCGCGCCATTTGTTTTTGATGGGCGCTCTATTGGTGGGCGCTATCGCCCCTCCAGCTTGTTTGGAGCGGGCGTTTTCTCTGTCTGCTCACGACGTTCGATCCTGCGTTTTCTAATCCCATTTCTCTAAAAATGTGGCGGACACGTCTTTGTCGTTGTCCTGCTCCATATCAGGATGCCCCTTTGGCTTGATCCACCGGGGCGTAAACATCAAGGCCGGTATGCTTAGAATCCGTCCGTGAACGGGAGGTCACGACCGTTTCGGCGAAATGGTATACGTTATCCAGGCGGAGGCCCGAATATCCTTAGGTCGGGGAGGACCCGTGCGAACGTTGGTTCTTCCGTCCAGAGCCGACGTGAGAGAGGCATTCATGGCGCAAGGCCGTCACTCCACCGGCTTTGCGTCCGTCAGCCGGTACATGAGGCCCCACGGGTCGTCGTGGAGTAGCTCCAGTTGACCCGTAATGGCGATCGTGTCGTAGGTGAAGTCCATTCCCCGGTCGGCTTTCACCTCAACCACGGAGTTGGGGCCGCCCGGGAGGTGAAAAAAGCACCCGTCGCCCGGGTAGGCGCTGATGAGAAAGTGTGTCTGCTCTTTCTCGAAACTGAGTGGGATCATGTAGCCGGCTACCTGCACGGAGGTGCCGTCGAGAGCCTCGATCTCCGAAGGGAACACCGGGGTCCACACCAGGCCTTCCGGCGTCGACGTCTCCTCGATGCTGGCCTGCATGAGGGTCTCCCAGGATGTTTCTTCCTGGGCCCAGGCCCACGGGGCCAACCCTGCCGTCGCGATGAGAAGCGCCGCCAATACCAGGCCGTAGATCCTCCAAACGTGCGTCAGCGAACGAAGCGATGCGCCCGACGGACTTTTCGTGTTCAGACGGACATTATTCGCGAGTGCATTCATCGAAATGACCAATGAAGATTGTATTGCGGGGATTCGTGCTTGCGTTACCCTTTAGCGAGGACGCGGGCGATGTCGGTACGGTACGCCTGGTATGCCGGTAGGAGCGCGGCTACGATGCCGGCGGCAAGGGCAAGGAGAACGACGATAATTTCCCCTGTAACGACCGTAAACCCACCCAACGCCATTCCCTGGGCCTGCTCCACGGCCCCTCCCAGAATGGCGGCTGCCACGTGGCCCAGCACGAGCCCAAGAAGCGTTCCCATCCCGGCTAGAATGAGCCCTTCGAGGAGGACGTGGGCCATCAACTTTCGCCGTGACGCCCCAAGTGTCCGCATCATCGCGAGGTCGTACCGCCGGTCTTTGAGCGCACTCAGTAGGGCAACGAAGACGCTCAGTACGGCGACCAGGACGAGGACGAGCCCGAAGGCACGGACCGCATCAAAGCCGACGCCGAGGAGATTAAAGAGCCGTGCGGTCTGAAATGCCGGCGCAGCCGCTTGTAGGTCGGTTTGCGTGTTGACGTACCGGGGGAAAGACGCGGCGGCAAGTGGGGATGCGTAGCGAATAAGCACGGCCGTGTATTCCCGCGCAGGCGCCGTAGACGTCTGGCCCGCGAGGCCAGGCGGTCCGCTCGCCGACAGCGTCGCATCTGGCGCGCCGTCCGGCGAACCGTCTCCCTCGTCTGTACGTGCGCTCACGGCGTGGTTCTCCTCCGACTCAGCACGCTGATGATCCGCATCGTGCGCGTGATCGTCAGCATGCGCATGGTCTTCGTCATGTCCATGGTCATGCCCGGCATCCTCGTCCGTGTGGTGACCCTCGTGCTCATCGCCGTGATCGTCGTCGTGTCCGTGCGCGCCATGCACGTCCCAAACCGTCTCGATGCTCGTCAGAAGCAGGCGGTCTAAGACAGTTCCTGTCTCGGCGAGCACGCCGACCACCTTAATCGGGTGCTCATCATGGGCTTCTCCGCCTGCACCGAGTCCGTGCGCGCTGTAAAAGACGTCGCCGACGTCCAGGCCGACCTCACGGGCGGCAACCGCACCGAGCGTTGCTTCCATCGTACCGGACCAGAACCGCCCTCTCGCCACCTCACCCCCATAGTGGTCGGCGTACGCCTGTGTCGCTCCGACGATGCGGAAGCCCCGGTACGAGTCACCCAGGGCGAGGGGCATGGCTTCGGCAACGGCCCGGTTCTCCATCAGCGCCTCGGCCTCGGCCACCGAGATGTTTCCCGTCGGCGCGTCGATGTGGTACACGGAGGAGAGGATGAGTTGGAGCGGGCTTCCCTTGGCGCCCACGACGAGGTCGATGCCTTCGGCGTTGCGCGTGAGGTTTTGCTCGACGCGATCGCTGACAAGCAGAAGCACGACGATTGTGGCGATGCCGAGCGCGAGGATAAGCACGTTCAACGACGTGCTGAAGGGGCGCTGGCGGAGGTACGAGGCACTCAACTTGAGAAGGTTCATGTCCTCTCCGGGTTTGCGTTCACTGGAGACGGCTTGACCCTGCCCGCTTCGTCAAGGACGAGGCGATGGGAGAACTGCCCGATGATGCGACGGTCATGCGTGGCGACCAGGAGGGTGGCTTCGTGGGCTTCAGCCTGCTGCACAAGAAGATCGAGCACCTGCTCCGCTCGAAGGTCGTCAAGGCTGGAGGTGGGCTCGTCGGCCAACAAGAGGCGGGGCCGATTCATCACCGCCCGCGCGATCGCAACCCGCTGTCGCTGCCCGACCGAGAGCTGATGTGGGTACGCCTGCGCCTTCTCTTCTACCTCGAGGCCCTGAAGCACCTCGCGAGCGCGGTCCACGTCTTGCGGCAGTCCGGCCATGTAGGGAGCCAGAAGCAAGTTTTCTTCCACCGTCAGTGTTCGCAAGAGGTGCATCTCTTGAAACACAATGCCGATATGTTGGCCCCGGAAGCGGTCGATGGCATCGCCTTCGAGAGCAGCGAGATCCTCGCCCGCGACCACCACCCGCCCTTCCGTTGGACGAAGAAGGCCCGCCAGGACGTGAAGGAGTGTCGTCTTACCGCTTCCGGAGCGGCCGAGCACGAGGTGGTGTTCACCCTGCTCGGCCCGGAAGCTGGGAAGGTCGAGAACGACCGTTTGGTCGTACCGATGCTCAATCCCTTCGAGGAGGATCATGACGCGCTCTCGTGGTTCGATGTGAAAATTAGAGCGGATAGGACGTGAGACGGTGATGCGCGCATGTCTGTCAAGGTGCCGGGTTCACGGCTGCTTCCGGACGGGGTGTCAATTCGCGCAAGTCTACGCCAAGCAGCCGGGCGAGGGCCGTGGCGATATACGTGTTCTCGTGCGAACCAATAAACGCCTCCCACCCCGGGCCGTAGGCATACGTACTGACGTCGACCGCGGTATGGGCAAGGCTCGTCCAACCCACGAGGCTGCGTCGTCCGATGATTTCGCTGAGGGCCGCATGCAGCGCCCGTGGATTCCCCGTGGATGCGTGAAGCCGCTGGGTTTCCTCCGCTCTGAGGCTGTCGATTCCTGCCGACGTGGCGAGCACGCGCTCCGGCTGCTCGCCAGCCATAATGCTGCGGGCCATGGCCCCCTGGGATGCCGACACCTTCGCCAGCGGTTCGGGATGCCACTGGTAGATGCCTTCTCCATCCCGGTTGCGCCCGACCGAAAGTCCCCCGGTTTCGTGGTCGGAGAGGACGAGGACGAGCGTTTCGCCGTCTGACCGGGCGTAGTCCAGTGCAGCCGTGACAGCCTCTTCGAACGCGAGAATGTCGTGCAGGTGCGCTGCGGCATCGTTGCTGTGTCCGGCGTGGTCAATGCGGCTGCCCTCCACCATCAGGAAAAAGCCGTCCTCACTTCCGGATAGCCGGTCGAGGGCATGCCCGGTCATGGTTGCCAGACTGGGTTGCTGCGTCTGCGCACGGTCGATCTCGTAGGCCATGTGACTGTCGGCAAACAGGCCGAGCAACGCACCTTCTCGAGGTGCTTGCTTCAGCGCGGAGGCCGACCGCACCACGTGATAGCCCGCCTCCGTCGCTTCGTCTACCAGGTTTCGCCCGTCGGTGCGCTGCCCTCCGCTTGCTTCGGGCAGGAAATGGCGCAGGCCCCCGCCCATGAGGATTTCAATGCCCGCGTCCAACTGCTGGATCGCGATGCGGTCCTCTTCCCCACGGTCGCGGACATGCGCGGAAAAGACCGCCGGCGTGGCGTGCGTGATTCGACTGGTTACGACGAGCCCGGTGGCCATCCCCCGTTCCTCCGCGGCCTCTACGAGGTGGGCAACGGGTTGGCCGGTCGAGTCGACCGAAATCGCTCCGTTGTAGGTTTTGTGCCCGGTCGCCAGCGCCGTTCCTGCGGCGGCCGAGTCGGTAATACGGCTGTCGCTTGAGGCCGTGCGGGTACTTCCGACGTGCAACGAGTCGAAAGCAAGCTCGAACCGTCCCGTCGTGGCACGGATGTAGTCGCGGGCAAATGTGGCGCTGGCCGGACCGAATCCGTCCGGGATCAGCAGAATGATATTCTTTGGTGCCTGGTCGGCCGTGCGGGTGGAATGGTTAGCCGGTTGTGCAACGACCGATGGAGCGGCCAGCAGGCAAAAGACCAGAAGACTGGCGAGCGGGGCGCGCAGCAGTTGGGTGAGCATATCTGGGTGAAGCGAAGCGAGGATGGGAGGGCGTTGGCGTACTTGCGTACGCAGGCGACTTCGCGTTCGGTGCAAATCATTCGGTTATCATTGCGTAAACGCAGCCGGTCCAGCGAGACGCGCGTTCAAGACGGACTGCACGTCTGCATCGCTTGGGCCATCCGGTAATCCGAGAATGGCAAGCGCCGTGTGAGGTGCCTCGGGCCATGCTCCATGATGAGTAAACGAGACGCGCCGTCCGGCCATCTGGAGCAGCACGCGCTGTGCAAGCGTTGCCTCCGTGGCGATGAACCCCTTTACCCGAAGAATCGAGTCAGGTAACGCGCCCAATCCGCGTCGGACATCATCGAGCGTCGTAAATGGCACATTGGACCTGTACGCCCATCGCCGGAAGGTAGCCTCGTGGTCGTGCTCATGGTGGTGCCCGTGCTCGTGGTTGTGCCCGTTTTCATGATTGTGCCCGTTTTCATGATTGTGCTCGTGGCTGTGGTTGTGTTCATGCTCGTGCCTATGAGCGTGCCCCGAAAGATCCAGATCGACCTGTTGGTCAACAAGAAGAGGAAGCGGGGCGTTGGCGTGGACGGTTTCCAGGATGCGTGCGTCGGGCGTGTAGTCTTTGATCCAGGCCCGCAATTCCTGAAGGCGGTCGTCGTCTACCAAATCGGCCTTGTTGAGCAGGACTATGTTGGCTGTTTTGATCTGGGATTCCACCAGGTGCTGGATATCTGCCTGATCGCCATAGGGCGCACGGTCGGCATCGATCACCGTCAGCACGCTGTCGAGGCGAAGATGCTGTTGCAGGCCCGGCATCATGAGTTGCACCGCAATGGGTACGGGGTCCGAGATGCCACTGGCCTCGATGAGGATATGCTCCGGTGGCGACGGGCGTCCGAGAATGTACGTCAGGGTCGACGCGATGCTTCCCTGCAGCGTGCAGCAGATGCAGCCGCCCTGCAGTCGGAGCACGTCGGCATCCTGGCGGACGACCAGGTCGGCATCCACGTTGAGATCGCCGAAGTCGTTCACAAGGACGGCGAGCCGTTTGTTGGACAGTCCCTCTAGCAGCCGGTTGAGCAAGGTCGTCTTGCCACTTCCCAGAAAGCCGGAAAGAAGGGTGACGGGGACGGGGGACGACGGGGCTTCGGTCATGGCGATGGCTCGCTATATCGCGAATGTGTAAGCAGGAGGATTAGCGGCTTGGTCCTTTCCGTGAGAGTCATTCCTGAAGACGAATCGGGACCGTAACGGCGGTGCGGTCCCACTGAATGCGCAGATCCGCCCCGTTCTCGGCAGGTGCGAAGTCGATAGTGAGCGCCTCGACGGGTACATCGAGCGTCGTGGGCGTGAGGTCTACGGTTAGCACGTCGAGGGCGGGGTCGTACTCGTCGGCGAGGTGCATGCCGAGGGCTTGGTTGAGGTGGAGCGTCCACTGCTCCGGCTGCGGCGTGGTGAACAGGCTGTAGACGCCGGGCTCCAGCGGTTGTCCGCCCACCGTTACCGGCACCGTGACGACGAGCTCGGTGGCGCGGTGGGCGCCTGTCACCCACACGTGCCCAAATCCGACCAGGCCGCCAAAAATCTGCCGCCCGCGTTTGTACGGCTTGCCGTACGTGACGTGGAGGTAGCCGCCGTCAGGCATCCGCGCCCCGGCCCGCCCGACGGCACTCCCCGGCGGCGGATCGGTGGCATCCACCCGGAGGCCCTCGACGAGGAACGTCTCGGCCAGGGCGTCGGACGTTCCGCCATGCTGCGCGTCCGCGAAGGGTACCCACGCCGCAAAGGTGGCGAGGAGGCATGCAGCCGCAAGGCAGGCGGCTTTCAAAGAGATGCGATTGATCATTCGGCAGGCGCTGACTGTTCGTTCATATGACGGTTCCAGGTAGGGTAAAACGTGAGGGGGCGCCGTTATTTCAGACGAGCCCTAGTCCTCTCGCGATGCTCGGCGGAGTTGATAGCGCACGCCACCTTCTGCTCCGTTCGCGATTGTGAAGGTGCCCCGGATGGCCACCGGGTCGTACGTGAACCGAACGGGCGTGTCGGCGAGCACCTCGACCATCGAGGCCGGACTGCC
>NZ_DAXETW010000008.1:0-61982 GCF_051155795.1 Longibacter sp. | reverse complement strand
ATCGTGACGCCGAATCTGTACGGCGACATCATCTCGGATATTACCGCCCAGCTCGCCGGCTCGGTCGGGCTCGCAGGCTCGGCGAACGTTGGATCAAAGATCGCCATGTTCGAGGCGGTGCACGGCTCGGCGCCGGACATCGCAGGAAAGGGGGTGGCAAACCCCTCCGGCCTGCTTGTAGCCGCCACGCAGCTCCTGGTGCACGTGGGGGCGTCCGAGGTTGCGCAGACGATCAAAAATGCGTGGCTGAAAACGCTGGAGGACGGTATCCATTCAGCCGACATCTATCGCGACGGACTGTCGACGCGGGAGGTGGGGACGACGGCGTTCACGAATGCCGTCATTGAGCGGCTCGGCGAGACCCCGAGTCAGCTTCGTCCGGTGCAGTACAAGTCTGGCGGCGTTACCGTCTCCCTCTCGGAGCGACCGAAGGAGAAGAAAGCACTGCAGGGGATCGATGTGTTCGTTGACTGGGATCAGCACGACCGCGATCCCGACACGATCGGCATCGGTCTGTCGATGGCGGCGCAGTCCTGTGGGTGGACGCTGGAGATGATCACCAACCGTGGCGTTAAGGTGTACCCGGACGGGCTGCCGGAAACGTTCTGCACGGACCACTGGCGCTGCCGCTTCCTCCCCGCTGACGGCGAGACCACCACGTTCTCGGCGATTCTCGACCTGCTCGCGGCCCTTCACAGCGCAGGCTGGGACGTGATCAAAACGGAGCACCTGTATTCGTTCGACGGCGAGCGCGCCTATTCGCTCGGTCAGGGACAGTGATCCGCCCGAGATGATCGCACGTTGTTTACGCTGTATCGAACGCGGCTGAGAACGATTCAGCGCCCCCGGCTCCAGTAGCCGGGGGCGTTTTGTTCGTGTGATGATCCTGGTTGGTGTGATGAGCCACGACCGTCGGAGCCGGAAATGTGTGCAGTCTGGTAGATTCCCGGTCCAGTGCGATCCATCGCCGCGCCTCGTCGTAGGAGCCGCATTGAGTCTGCTGCTGGTCCCCTCCCGTGCCGATGCCCGATTTCGATCCGTCCTCGTCTGATTATTACGAGCGCCTCGGCGTCCCCGCGTCGGCCTCGCGCCGGACGATCCGGAAGGCGTATCGAGACGTCGCGCAGAAGACGCACCCCGACCGCAACCCCGACGATCCGCGGGCTGCAAACCGTTTCCGGCGGATTCGAGAGGCGTACGAGGTGTTGTCGGACGAGGAGGCGAAGCAGGCGTACGACCGGCAACGCACCTCGTACGTCCGCAGTACGGGTCTGACGGCCGCGCCGCGCCTCGATGCGGGGTGCATGGCGTACGCCGCGTGGCGGGTCCTCGTGGGCATTATCGCTGCAGCCATTTTCGTCGCGATGGAAATGGCCGGGCTCTGGGAGCTGAACGATGCGGAGTCGACCACCTGGGTGATCGTGGGCGCGGTCGTTCTGGCCAGCGCGCTTGCCCTGCTGGCAGCGCATTCGCTGGAGGACGAAGCCTCCGATTATGAGGTCCGTTTCGAGGTCGACGATGTGACCGTGTACGTGGAGGGCCATCCGTGGGCCCGCGTACACTGGGGGGATGTTCACCGCCTGGAGGCCGACGCGGAGCGGAATACCGTCGAGTTGCGGGTTGCGCCACGGGCAGGGGAGGGGATTCGCCCGCAGAAGCCGGTGATCCAGCGGGTCAGCCGGGCAAGTGGTGAGGTCCGGATTGTGATCGATTTGTCCGACACCGACCTGCCGGCAACCGCCGTCCACCGGTTCGCCCGGACGATCGACGGCGTCCGCACGACGATGGTTGCCTCGGAGGCCACAGAGTGACCGACGCCGGCGACGATCAACGCCTGTCAGGATGATCGTTCCTCCATGCTCTGGCGGTGAATTCGGCGGAGAAGGGTTGCCTCCGCCTCATCCAGTTCCGTGCCGCGCCGGCGCATGACGGTGTCTGCAACCGTCAGTGCTTTCTCGATGCGATACGGCACGAAGCCCCTGTCCGGCCCGCCCCACGAGAAGGGAGGCACGTAGCGAGCCGGAAAACCGCCCCCAAAAATGTTGCAGCCCGTCCCGACCACGGTGCCAGTGTTGAACATGGTGTTGATCCCGCATTTCGAGTGGTCGCCCATAAACAGCCCGGCAAACTGGCGCCCTGTATCGACGACGTCGCCGACCGCCGGGTCGAATGCCGCGATGGAGCCGTAGTCGTTCTTGAGGTTCGAGGTATTGGTGTCAGCGCCGAGGTTGCACCAGCGGCCGATGTAGGAATGCCCGAGGAAGCCCTGGTGCCCCTTATTCGACAGAGAATGAAAAACGGTGTCATGCACCTCGCCGCCGACCTTGCACCACGTTCCGATGGCGGATGCGGCGATATCGGCCTGCACCTTGATCTGCGACTTTTTCCCCAGGTACAGCGGTCCCTTGACGACGGCCTGCTCGTAGACGGTAGATCCCGCATCCAGATAGATCGGTCCGCCGGATCCGTCGAGAATGGCACCGGGCTTCACGCATGCCCCCGGCGCGACGTAGATATTTTCGGGCGCTGTCGCGATGACGCTCGAATGGACGTCGGCGTCCGTCCGGTCGTATATGTTGTCTAAAATGTTGTACGGCAGGAGCGCCTGAAAATCCCGCTCGATGGCCGGGCCGATCGTGTCCAGCAGGTCCCATGCCTGTCCGATTAGCCGGGCACCGGCAACCTTCTCCGTCGGCCGGTCGGCGAGGAACGGGGTCAGGTCGGTCCGATCGAAGAGATCCGTCGGAAGGGACGCGTCGGGCAGCCAGGCGGCGACAACCGCGTTGCCTGCGGTGAATGCGATCGTGCGATCACGAGATTGGACGGCATCCAGGATATGTCTGAGCGCAGCACCGTCGGCCACAAAGCGGCCATTGATGAATAGCATGTCGGCTCCGTCGTCCGGAAGCGAATCGCCGGCGGCGGGGACGAGCATCTCCGGATGCTCGCGCTTCGTCACAGGCGCTACCTGCGGACGGCTGTGCAGGACGATGCTTCCTGAATCTGCGTGTACCTCGTACTGCGTGGTTTCGAGGATCGATCGGATGCCGAGGCGAAGGTCGAACGCCGGCCGGGTTTCAACAAGAGGACGGAGATGAGGCACGCGGTCATCCTCGAAAAGGCAGAGTTGCATGGACACGGGTCACCGGGGCGATGGGCAGAGAAGAATTCACGCGGCTATGACGGCTAGCGCTTAAGGCACCGCGATGGTTCCGGACACGGGAGGGCGTTATTCCATCTCTTCGCCGCCTCCTGGTCGTCAGGATATCCACATCAGGACATCCACATCCGATTTCCGAAAAACCTACAGGTCGACACTCCGTAGACAGACAGTAGGACATCGAAGTGCCTTCGCACCGGACGCATTTATCCAACGGAACGGACTGAAAGATATGAAATTCTTCGTCGACACGGCGAACCTCGAGGAGATTCGAGAAGCCAACGATATGGGCGTCCTCGATGGCGTCACGACCAACCCTTCGCTCGTCAAGAAGGAGGGCAACATCGACTTTCACGAGCATGTGTTCACGATCTGCGATATCGTGGACGGCGACGTGTCCGCCGAAGTCACGGCGACCGAATTCGACGGGATGATGGATGAGGCCCGGACGCTGGCACAGATTGCCGACAACGTCGTCGTCAAAATCCCCCTGATCAAGGAGGGGATCAAAGCGCTGAAAGCGTGCTCCGAAGAGGGGATCCGCACGAATTGTACGCTGTGCTTCTCGCCGACTCAGGCGCTCATCGCGGCAAAAGCGGGGGCGAACTACATCAGTCCGTTCATTGGCCGGATCGACGATATTTCGTCCAATGGAATGGAACTGATCGAGGAGATCTGCCAGATCTACGACAACTACGGCTTCGAAACCGAGGTTCTGGCGGCGTCCATCCGGCATCCTACACACGTGAAGCGTGCCGCACTCGCCGGCGCAGATGTCGCGACGATGCCATTTGACACGATGATGAAGCTGCTGAACCACCCGCTCACTGATCGCGGTCTCGAGCGCTTCCTCGATGACTGGGAAGACTACGAGGCATCGCGGAAGGCGGAGGCGGGCATGGCGAAGTAGGACTGCGCACGCGGACATCGCTGGTTCCGTGACTCACGGAGCGAAAGGGTTCGGAGCGATCGCTTCGAACCCTTTTCTCTTAAAATGCGGTATAGTGGGTCGGCTTCTCTTTCCGCGACCGCATCCCAGGCGATCGTTGCGACGTGCTATACCGCAGAAGGTCGGGCGGTGGAGCGAGCAGGGTAGGCGAAGGCGCGGGAATGAAACGTGAGGATCCGTTCTCCCGGACGTTCATCGCCGATCCTGCGTGAAATATGCTATTGTAAAGATGAGACGACGTGCGGGATCGCGACGAACCGATCCGCGCGGGCGAAATACGATTCGTGTGTCTAACGTCCTTTTGTCCTCGCTCCTTAGGGAATTTTCGACCTTGAGTCTTACAGTCGTTGCGAACCGTGTCCCCATTCGGCAGACCGATGATGGATGGAAAACTTCCGTTGGCGGGCTTACTACGGCGCTTCTTCCGGTCCTTGAGCAGCAGGGAGGCGTCTGGGTCGGGATGGGTGAGGACGCGGAATTGCCCGTCCGGCAACCGTATCCGCAGGATGATCCCGACTTTCTCGTGCGTCGCGTTCCCCTGAGCGAGGAAGAGCTGGAGAACTACTACTACGGGATGGCGAACCGGGTGCTCTGGCCGGTGTCGCACTACCTGATCCAGCATCTGGAGCTCAAGAACGAGTTCATCGACACCTACCGAAGCGTCAACGAGCGCTTTGCCCAGGCCGTGCTCGAGGAGAGTCCTGACGACCCGGGAGAGATCATCTGGATCCAGGATTACCATCTCATGCTCGCGCCCCGCCACATACGCGAGGAACGGCCCGACGCGACGATCGGGCATTTCTGGCACATCCCCTGGCCGGCCATGGAGGTGTTTCGCATCTTACCCTGGTCCCGCGAGCTTCTTCGCGGCATGCTGGGCTGCGATCTCATCGGATTTCACGTGCAGGAGTACGTCGACAATTTTATCGAGAGTGCGGAGGTGCTGCTCGATGCTGAGGTGACAGAGGACACGGTCACCTACACCGGGCAAACGACGCGCGTCGAAGCCCATCCCATCGGCATCGACGTCGACCGGTTCCGGCGCATGTCGGCCACCGATGAGGTGAAACAGAAAGCGGCCAAACTACGCGACCGGCTCGGCACGCAGAACATCGTTATCGGTATCGACCGGCTTGATTACACCAAAGGCATTCTCTCGCGGCTGACCGCATTTGAGCGGTTTCTCGAAGAGAATCCGCAGTACCACGGAAAGGTTAGCTTCTATCAGATCGCCACGCCGAGCCGCACGAAGGTCGAATCGTACCAGCAGCTCAAGCGGGAGGTGGACGAGGCCGTCGGTAGGATCAACGGGCAGTTTGCCCGCGACAACTGGGTGCCCGTCAACTATCGGTATCGCACATACACACAGTTTGAGCTCTGCGCCTTTTACCGGGCGGCCGATGCGGCGCTTATCACACCGCTTCGCGACGGCATGAACGTCGTCACCCAGGAGTTCATCACCGCCACGCAGAGCGGGGCACTGATCCTGTCGGAGCTTACCGGAGCGGCGTATCTCCTGCCGGAAGCGATACAGGTCAACCCGTACGATCAGGACGGGCTCGCCGGCGCGATCAAGCGTGCGCTCGAAATGCCAGATGAGGAGCGCCGTCGCCGGCTCACCTCGCTGAAGACGTCGGTCGACGAACTGGACGTCCACCGGTGGGCGGGTCGCTTCTTGGACTCCTTCACGACCCCCGCGTAAGGACGCCCGGTCGTCGCTGCACGGATTGTCTCCCGGGCTCTACGCGGTCCCCGTCGTGCCCGATTGCGCGCGGGTTGGCCGAAGGCTCCGCGCCCCGACGGGCCTCCATCTGTCCTTCTTGTTTTTCGACATGATCGCTCTACCATGCCTCCCACGGTCGAAGCCCCCCTTTTCTTCCTGGATTACGACGGGACCCTCGCCCCGATCGTCGAGGACCCGGACCAGGCGATGCCCCATCCGGCGATTCCGCCGATCCTGGAGGTCCTCGACAACGCCTATCCGGTATGGATCGTCACGGGACGCGATATTGCCCAGCTTTCCTCGTTCATCGATCGGCCCCTGCGTGCGATCGGGCTTCACGGCGCCCAGTCCGGCGTGATCGGTCGAGAGGTGGAGTACCTCGTCTCGGACGAAGCGGCCGACGCCATCGCCTCGCTACGTGCCTCGCTTCCCTCCCTCGACGGGATCCGGGTGGAGGACAAGAGCCAGGCGTTCGCGGTCCACTATCGGCACGCGTCCGATGAAGAGGAGGCACGCGAACGTCTCCGTGCGTGGACGGACACCATCCCGGAGATGCTGGAGGCCATTTGGGGGAAAAAGGTCGTCGAGCTCCGGCCGAAAGGCTGGACCAAAGGCACGGCCGTGCTCCGAATCAGTGAAGAATACCCGGACAGGACGTCCGTCTACATCGGTGACGATGTCACGGACGAAGATGCGTTCGATGCGTTGCACGAACTGGACCGGGAAGCCGTGACCGTCAAGGTCGGGGATGAACCCACGGGGGCGGCCTATCGTCTTGCAGGGCCGGACGAGGTCGTCGCCTATCTGAGGACATATGTAGATGTTGGTGAAGAGAATTGAAACGATGTCGGCCGATCGACCGCGACGGATCGCAGCCGTTCGCGGCCCGTGAACAATTGCCGGGGTAGGTCGTGGTACACGGTACCTGAACAACGTCGACAAACTGTCGCAGTCCCGAGACTATGCTCACCGCCGTCCTCCCGTGTTGTTGCTGTTTCCCGATCCTCGGGAGGGGGATGTCTGCTGCCGGTGGCATGGGCTCGCACTGAGTTCATCGACTCGTTGTGCAGGACTGTCGCCCCTCTCGGTACCGCCGCGGGGGGCTTTGCTATGCCCGTTCGCGGGACCCCGCCGCATCGACGCCGGCACACCGAAGGTCGCAGCGCTGATTTCACCCTCGTACCTCAACCGACACTGATATTCAGACTATGGCCGATTACGCACAACCCGATGTGCTCGTCACGACCGACTGGGTCGCCGAGCACGTGAACGACACAGCGTCCGTCCGCCTCGTCGAGGCCAATGAGGACGTGCTTCTGTACGAAACCGGACACATTCCGAACGCCGTCAAGATCGACTGGGTGCAGGACCTGCAGGACGATACGGTCCGTGACTTCATCGGTCCGGATGCGTTCGCCAATCTGTGTGAGGAAAAAGGCATTTCGGATGACACCACGGTCGTGTTTTACGGCGACCGAAACAACTGGTGGGCCTGCTACGCCTTCTGGGTCTTCAAACTCTACGGCCACGACAATGCCGTCATCATGGACGGCGGCCGGAAGAAGTGGGTCGATGAAGGTCGGGAGATGACGAAGGAGAAGCCCGAATTTGACCGAGGGACTTACACCGCGCCGGATGGACCGAACGTCTCGATTCGTTCGTTCCGCGATGAGGTGCTCGAGCACCAGAAGAAGCAGGGTCAGATGGTGGATGTCCGGTCCCCCGAGGAATTCCGTGGCGAGATCACGCATCTGCCCGACCTTCCGGAAGAAAGTTCAATGCGCGGAGGACATATCCCGGGCGCCCGGAATGTCCCGTGGTCGACGGCCGTCAATGAGGACGGCACGTTCAAGTCTCGCGAAGAGCTCGAAGCGATCTACGAGCGCGGCGAAGCCCTCGACCGCTCATCTGAAACGATCGCCTACTGCCGCATCGGCGAGCGGTCCAGCCACACCTGGTTCGTCCTGACCTATCTGCTCGGATTCGACAACGTTAGCAATTACGACGGGTCGTGGACCGAGTGGGGAAATCTCGTCGGTATGCCCATCGAACGTGGAGATGCAACGCCGGTGGAAGCGTAGACGACGCTTCGCCTCCCACGATCTCATAACGATCCGCGCCGGGGCATCGCCGTTAGAGCATGCCCCGGCGCGCATGTGTTGGATAGAAAGCGCTCCTCCGGCTGTATACGTATTGTGTGTCTCTTTTCTCAAAAACCGTACTGCGCATGAATCGACTCGAGGAGATCGCCGAGCCTTTTCAGATGGCCGACCGCGACTTTCGTCTGGAGCTTTTACTGGAATACGCGGACAAGCTGCCGCCGCTGCCCGACGACTATACAGAACTGCGGGATCAGGGCCTGAACATGGTCCACGAGTGCCAGTCGCCGGTCTTTCTGATGGCGGAGGTCCGAGACGGTACGGTCCACGTCATCGGCGATGTACCCCGCGAAGCCCCAACGGCCCGGGCGTTCGTCTCCATTCTGCGAGAGGCGTTCCACGGCGAGTCCCCGGAGGAGGTGCTGGATGCGCCCCCCGACGCGCTACGGGTGCTCGGTTTGTCGCAACTCCTCGGCATGCAACGCACTCAGGGCCTCAGCGCCATCTACGGCCGCCTGCGGAAGCAGGTGAAGGAGAAAATGGTTTGAAGGTGTTAATGGTTGAGAACCTGTTTGGCGGACTGTCTGCGGCCTGCGACTTCGCGGATCTCGCTCCACGAAGCTACTGCACTCGCCCGGTAGCTCCACTACAGGGCTTGTTTGAGCGCGCCGTGGAGGCTTCGACCGCTATGTCTCGGCGTCGCGTCCATCCACCAAACAGGTTCTGAATGCGTTAAAGTGTTGAGGTGTTAAGGTGTGTGGATAGGTGTCTATGTCTGTATGTGTATTGGCTGCGGGTGTTGGGGCGGGAGGTTGATGTGATGGGTGGTCTGGAACCTTCAAGTATTGATCCCCAACCGTCAATCCTCAATTCCCAATCCCCGATCCGTACGAGCCAACGCTCCAACGCTCCAACGAGCCAATGCATCAACGCCTAAGCGGGCCAACGGAAAAACGCGCCGACGCACAACTGGCAGGGATTCGGTTCTGGAGCTGTCGATTCGGCAAACGGAGAGAATCCGGGGCGTCACGGCGTCAGGCGGTGGTTTGGACGGGTCGGAAAGAGTGGCAGACGGCGGCGACGCGAAGGGGAATGGTACACGGATTGTCTATGAGATAGACAGACGTAGTTCGGTCGCGCGAGAACCACATATGGCGCGACCGGCTGCCGCCGAACCCGTTTCATCGCATATCCAGAAGACCAACAGCCATGACCAAGCTGATCCGCACACAGAATCGCAACCTGTCGTCTCTCCAGCAGGAAATCGACCGCCTCTTCGAGGGCTTCTTCTCCTCTCGCGTCACGGACGAGGATTCCTCCCGGTACGCGTCCATGTGGTCCCCTCGAACGGACCTCGTGGAGACGCCGGAAGCCTACCGCATCGAGCTTGATGTGCCCGGAATGAGCCGCGAGGATATCCACATCAATTTTCAGAATGACCGCCTCACGGTAAGCGGCGAGCGGTCGCACGAGACGCGGGAAGAGAATGAGGAGCGCGTTCGCGTGGAGCGCTCATTCGGCAACTTCTTCCGGTCGTTTACCCTCCCGAGTACGGTCAACGCAGAGCACATCTCCGCCGAGCACGATAATGGCGTGTTGACCATCACGGTGCCGAAGGCGGAAGAGAGCAAGCCCCGTCGGATCGCAATCAAATAGCGACCGACTCGGACGCTCTATCGCACACGAGGCACGTGCGGCAAGCCGACGCCCTGGATCGTCCGACCGGGGTGTCGGCATTTTATGCCTATCGTACGATCCGGCGGGCCGGCCGGGAAGGATCCCCGCCCCGTCGCCCGTGTACAGCGACGTGCATCACCGGGTGCGATGACGCACCGCCCTTCCTCTTGCCCAACGCTGTTCTGGATGGCTGCCCCGTCTCTTCCCGTTTCCATTGACGAACTGGCCACACGGCTGGGTGCCCGTCTCGAGGCTGACCTGCCGGGGATGGACGCGCAGGTACAGATGGCTCCCCGGTACCGTGCGAGGAAAACGGCCATGTCCATCAGCGACCGGGACTGCCGGGAGGCCGGCGTGCTGGCCCTGCTGTATCCGGACGACGAACCGCATCTCGTGCTCACGGTCCGCCGTGACGATCTGCCGGATCATCCCGGGCAGGTGTCCTTCCCCGGCGGGCAGCGCGAAGCCGGGGAGGCGTTGCCGGAAACCGCCCTCCGGGAGGCGAACGAGGAGGTGAACCTGTCGCCAGAGCCCGTCCGGTTGATCGGCGCGCTGACCCCGCTCTTCGTCCCGCCGTCCAACTTCTGCGTGCATCCGTTCGTGGGGACCCTCGATCACCGTCCTGATCTACGCCCGACGGACCGGGAGGTCGGGGCGATCCTGCATGTGCCGGTCGCTCACCTCCTGGATCCGGAGACGCGAGTGGTCGAAACGTGGACGCTTCACGGCACGGAGATCGATGTGCCGTTTTACCGCGTCGGTGATTACACCGTCTGGGGCGCCACGGCCATGATGCTGTCGGAGCTCCTCGCATGCGTGGGCGACGCCGTCTGAGCGCCCCGCACCCCGATCGAACGTCAGCCGGTTCGAAGGCCGTCATTAGCAAGCCGCCGGTCGTCGACGAAAAAAACCGCAGCCGCCTCCGGAGAGGGGCAGCGGCTTGCCGTATGTGACCGCATCAAATGGACGACGGCGCCGTGACAACGACTATTGTGCGGGCAACACGTTTCCTTCCGCCGTCCCGAAGCCGACGCGGTAGCCGTTCCCGCTTGCGTGCCCGGACATGACGACAGTATCTCCGTCCTGCAGGAACGAGCGTGTTTCTCCAGAGGGCATCTCCAGCGGCCGTTCGCCGCGCCAGGAAAGTTCCAGCATGGATCCGTAGCTGTCCTCGGTCGGACCCGAGATCGTCCCGGAGGCGAGCATGTCGCCCGGACGCAGGTTGCATCCGTTCACCGTGTGGTGTGCCACCTGCTGGGCGACGCTCCAGTACATGTAGTTGAAGTTGGTTTCACAGATGGTATGCGGGGCGTCCATCTGGTCGGTCTGCAGGCCGACGCGGAGCTCGATGTCGAAGTTCTGCGGACCGGACTGTTGCAGATAGGGGAGGGGCTCCGGGTCCTGTTCAGGGCCATCGACGCGGAACGGCTCCAGGGCCGCCATCGGCACCACCCACGGCGAAATCGTTGTTGCGAAGCTCTTCCCGAGGAACGGCCCCAGCGGCACGTATTCCCACTTCTGAATGTCTCGGGCGCTCCAGTCGTTGACGAGCACCAGACCGAAGACGTGATCGCCGGCCTCGTCGATGTCGATGCGGGAACCGAGGTTGTTGCCCGGACCCATCAGCGCGCCGACCTCGAGCTCAAAGTCGAGCAACTGGCTCGAGCCGTAGACGGGCGGCTGGTCTTCGTCCGGCTTGAGCTGGCCCTTCGGCCGGCGTACCGGCTGGCCGCTCGGAATGATGGAGCTGGCGCGTCCATGGTACCCGACCGGCAGGTGAAGCCAGTTCGGCTTGAGTGCGTTCTCTGGACCGCGAAACATGGTGCCGATGTTCGTCGCGTGCTCCCGCGACGAGTAAAAGTCGGTGTAGTCGCCCACGTCCACGGGCATCATGAGATCCACGCTGCTGCGGTCGAACAGCACGCGTTCCCGCAGGTCCGCATCATCGCGCAGATCCGGTGTATCCGCGCGGAGGAGGTCGTGCACTCGCTCCCGAACCATCGACCAGATCTTGTTGCCGAGTCCCATCAGCGGGTTCAGCGTCGGCTGATGGAAGGGCATGTTCGACTGAAGCGCCTCATGGTCGAACAGACCGGCATCCTGGCAGCCGGCGAGGTCGAGCACCTGGTCGCCGATGGCAACGCCGACGCGCGGAATGTCGGCCGAGCCGGGCCGGAAGACGCCGTACGGAAGGTTCTGAATGGGAAAATCGCTTCCCGAATCGACTTCGATGAACGAAGGGATCGACGGATCGGTCGTAGGGTCAGGCATACAGGCGGTGCGTGTGCGTGAGAGAGTGCAGGTGAAGCGAAAGAGAGGGTCCGTCCCGGGTTACATATCCCGGGTTACATCAGGTCGAGATCCTGGAGGTCATCGACCGGCTCCTCGAAGCTGCAGCTTCCGAACGACGTCAGCAGCGACTCCCGCGCATGGTCCACGCCGTCGATCGGGCACCGGACGTCACGCCAGGCGAAGGCGTCTTTGTGAAACTGGAAGTTTTCGGCGTTTTCCTCCTTCAGGATCGTGCGGACCCCTTCCTCGTCGAGGTTGTGCTCGCTGGCCATAGCGGCTGCGCCAAACACGTTGAAGAAGCCATGCATCATGGTGCCGACATCGTCGTCGTGATGCCGTACCGGGTGGTGGAGGCCGGCTGTTGCTTTCATGCGAATGCCCGCGTCGCGGCAGGCTACGATGGCGTGAGCGACATGCTCGACGTCCGGAACGTCTTCCGGGTGGACGCCGCCACATCGCATCTTGAGGCCGATTGTGGTCCGGGCGGGGAGGGGCTGGCGGCTGTTGAACTCAGCCGCGGCCGCTGCGAACCGCTCGATCGCGTCGTGCGTCTGCGGGGCGAGCGGGATTTCGAGAAACAGGTCCAGTTTGGCGATGCCCGCGCGCGCGGTCGCCGCATCAACGGCATCCAAAAACGTTTCGATGGCTGATGTCTCCGCGGTAAGAAGGGCGGCGGGGAGGCGAACCTCCATCACCTCTGCCTGAGCCGATCCGGCGTGGTGCTCATCGAATGCGTCGATGACGGCCAGGTCGGACTCGTAGGCCGAGAGGAAGTCGCCTTCCGTTGCACCGCCGGTTCCGAGGACGGAAAAGGCAAAGGGTTCGTTCTGACGGAACTGCCCGGAATAGGAGGACAGCTCCTCCAGTCGGCTCACCGGGATGACGAACCGACTCAGCATCCAGCGCTCGTACTCCTGCCGGTACTGCATGTAATTGTGCATCGCCTCGTCCAGCGGCAGATCCGCCGGGGGGAAGAGGCCCGCGTAGTCGACGATGTCATGCAACAGCGCGCGCAGACTCGGATTGATCAGGGAGTCGGCGGCAGACTCGGTGGTTTCCATGGCAGGCGAGGAGGCGGAGGAAAAACGCGAGATCCGGATGCGACGCGTCCCGTACATGGGAGCGCTTCCAGTAAAAAGAAAAACAGGGGGTCCGATTTCAATGCCGTACCCGGGGGACTTCACGAAGGTATGAAGGAAAACAGTTGCATGCGCCGGGGAACGCCATTACCTTATCCCGACAGATCTAACCGCTGTGCTGTTCTTGCCTTCCTCATCCCGGGGTGGCTTCCGTAGGACGGAGCTTATGACGGGGCGGGGTTCGCGTGTGGTCCGCGAAGAGCAGATGATCGCCAGCAGAGCGTGGGTGTGCGACGGCGCGGATGGGGGGCCGGTTTCAGCCGGCCGCCGGAGGATCGCTTACCGCCACGTGACGCCCTGAGGCAGCATGCCGTCCCAGACGGTTTATTCGGCCTGTCGAACGCCATTCCATGTACGCCCCGGTCGTGTGCAAGCACGCCATCGACGCGTCATTCGGTGGATGTTCTTCGCACGCACCCATCGGCCCCGACAGACGCCGGACACGACGCATTCCTTCCCCACGACCGATTCGTCAAACCAAACGGTATAGAATGAATACGCGACTATCCGCACTCTTCGCCCTGCTCGTCGCCGGGCTCCTCGTCCTTGGCGGCTGCTCGGGTGGCAATCCGAATATCAGCGCGGCCGAGGACGCCATTGAGGCCGGCAACAACGATCAGGCCATTCAGAGCGCCGAAGCGGCTCTCGAGATGGACTCGACGAATGCCGAGGCGTACTCGCTCATCGCACAGGCCTACGTCAACAAGGCCAAGAACACGATGACGCCGAGCGAACGGTCTGAGCTCTTCACGCAGGCCCGCGAGGCCCAGGAAAACGCCGTTCGCTTCGATCCCGGTACGCGCGGCGACGTCCAGCAGCGCCGTCAGGTTGCCTACATCCAGGAGATGCAGCAGGGCATCGACGCATTCAACACGGCACGCGAATCAGGCGACTCGACCGATTACTCCCAGGCCGCTGCCTACTTCGGCGGTGCCAACGCACTGGAGCCGGATTCCCTCGACGCTCACCTGAATGAGGCCTACGCCCTGCTCAACGCCGGGCAGCAGCCACAGGCGATCGAGCCGCTCGAAACGTACGTTTCGCGAGCGGACAGTGTCGGCGAAAGCCCGTACACGATTCTCGGCCAGGTGTATCTCACGAACGAGAAGCCGGAGGACGCGATTACGCTTCTGACGGAGGCAACCCAGGAGTACCCGGACAATGAGGAACTCCAGTCGCTGTTGCTGAACGCGTTCAACCGGATCGGTGACACCGAGCGCGCCATGGAGGCGTACAGCAAACAGATCGAGCGCAACCCCAACAACGCTCAGTTCCGCTACAACTACGGTTCGATGCTTCTGACGGCCGATCGGTACGAAGAAGCCATCGAGCAGCTCGGGAAGGCAGCCGAGCTGGATCAGGACAACCCGCGGGTCTTCTACAATCTCGGTGCCGCCCATATCAATCGTGCGGCTGCGATCGATGACAGCATCACCGTCATGGAAGATCGTGCCCGCGAGGCCGAGCGCGACCTGACCGCCGAAGAAGATCAGATGATCGAGGATATGGTGGATGAGCGTGGCGATCAATTCCAGAGTGCCGTGCAGCCTCTCGAGAAAGCTTACCAGCTGACCGAGGAAGGCGATGAGTACCACCAGGACATCTGCCGTGCTCTCTTCCAGGTGTACGTCAACACCGACCAGCAGGACAAGGCCAAACAGGTCGAAGCCTGCGCGGGTATGGGTGACGGCGCCAGCGGCTCCATGGAGTAGCGCAAGCGCATCATCCGTTCGTCCCGTCCGGCGGGACACCGGGTATGGCCCGGCTCCATCCAGGGGCCGGGCCTTTTTGTTGCGTGACGTTTCTACGTGCCGGATTCGTTCAGTCTCAACGCTCCGCGCGTGAGATGCGCATGCAAGGAATGCGTGATCTCCGGCGCTTTCCCGCGGACGGCCGGTCACGCGATGCGTTCTACCGGAACGTTTGCAGGAAGCAGCGTTTTCCTCCGGAGCCGGTCCTGGCAGGCCGCTGCATCACCGGTTCATCGTATTCATCCAGACCCCAGACCTCCCCGCATGGCTGACGACTCCTCCTCCCACCCGCTCGGATTCGGTACACGTGCTGTTCACGCCGGTCAGCAGCCCGACCCCGCGACCGGTGCGGTGATGACGCCGATCTATCAGACGTCTACATACGCACAGGAAGCGCCGGGCAAGCACAAGGGACACGAATACTCGCGCGTTACGAACCCGACGCGTACGGCACTGGAAGGCAATCTTGCCGGGCTGGAGAATGCGAAGCACGGCATTGCGTTCAGTTCCGGTGTTGCCGGCATCGACGGGATCATGAAGGGGCTGCGTCCCGGCGATCATGTCGTGGCATCCGACGACCTGTACGGAGGCACCTTCCGGCTTTTCCGTCAGGTGTTCGAGCCATTCGGGCTGTCGTTCTCGTTCGTTGATATGACGGATCTGGAGGCGACGGAGTCCGCCATGACGGACGACACCAAACTCGTCTGGGTTGAAACGCCAACGAACCCGCTGATGCGAGTCGTTGACATCAAGGCCATCGTCGAGCGTGCCAGCGCGCGCGACATCGATGTCGCCGTCGACAATACCTTTGCGTCGCCGTACCTGCAGCAGCCTCTCGCACTGGGTGCCGACCTCGTTCTGCACTCCGCCACGAAGTATCTCGGCGGCCATTCCGACCTCATTCTGGGCGCCGTTTGCACCAACTCCGATGAGTGGGCGGAGAAGCTTCGCTTTCAGATTAAAAGCACCGGTGCCAATCCCGGGCCGATGGATTCCTTCCTCGTGCTTCGCGGGACCAAAACGCTGCACCTGCGCATGGAGCGCCACTGCTACAACGCGCGTCATCTCGCCGATTACCTGACCGACCACCCGAAGGTTGGGCGCGTCCTGTATCCCGGTCTGGAAAACCATCCGGGACACGAGATCGCGAAAACGCAGATGAAGGACTTCGGCGGGATGATTTCGTTCGAACTAGTGGACGACAGCATCGAAAAAGCCGTGGACGTGCTTCAGAGCACGAACGTGTTTACGCTTGCCGAAAGCCTGGGCGGAGTAGAAAGCCTGATCGAGCACCCGGCGTCGATGACGCACGCATCGATTCCCGCTGAGGAGCGGCAGAAGATCGGCCTGACCGATTCGCTGATTCGGATCAGCGTCGGCGTGGAAGACGTGGCCGACCTGCAGGCGGACCTGGATTCCGCACTCCAGGGTGTGTGACAGCTGGGGTCTCCGATTACCAGCCGATCGTACCGGGCCCTCCCTTAAAGGGGCCGACGACGGAATCGGTGACCCACCCACCGTAGAAGTCGCCTTCCTGGGCGTGTGCTTCCTCGTCGCCGACGAAGCATGCGCCCATTTTGCTTGCGTAGAACGAGATGTGATCCTGCAGATCGGCGTACTCGGGTCGGGGTGATGGATAGGCCCAGGCTGCCTGCCGGGCGGTTTTGTCGTTTACCGCGACGGTGTAGTAGATTGCCCGTCCCTTGTACTCGCACATCGATGTACGGCTCTCGCGCTCCAGATGCTGCATCCCCACGTCGTCGGGCGGAAGGTAATACGTAGGCGGATGGCTTGTCTCCAGTATCCGGAGGGCATTCGTCGTGTCGGCAATCGTTTCCCCGTTAAACAGCACGCGGATGCGCTCCGATACGGGTTCGAGAGCTGGAGGACGCGGATAATCCCACACGGATTCCTGTCCGGGTCCGGGTTCGATGCGTCGACTCATGGCAGCCGGGAAGTAGGGGGGAAAGACGGTCGGTTATGCGGACGTCGTCGCCGGATTATTCGCGGGGTGCAGCCAGTGAAGGGAAAGCCGTTCGATCTCGGAGCGTAGGGGACGGTCCTCCACGACGGCGGCGACCGGTGGCATCCACGGCGGCGGGGCCGGGGAGCGGCCCGGGGCGCGATCGGCTTCTCGGAGGTGCGTCAGTTGGGCAAGGGCGATGCCCAGGACGCCAAGAATCGGCGCGAGGCGTTCGGTTTGGCCGTAGGCTGTGCGCCCGGAGAGCGTCCCCATCGAGACGACGTCCTGGTTGTCCCCGTTGGTCGGGATCGAGCTCGTCGCACTCATTTGCGCGTGGTGACGGAGTTCTGCAACGAGCGCGGTTGCCGTGATCTGCGCCCCGGCGAGGCCGCTCGTTTGGCCCGGCGTCCAGGCAAGAAGGGGTGGTGCGTCGCCGTTGCGACCGGGCGTCAGGAGCAGATCAACCTGCCGCTCCGCGAGGACTCCGGCCTGCGTGATTGCGGCGTTCAGCGCGTCGGCCGCCATAGCAACGTGCTGTCCCTGGAAGTTGCCCCCATGCAGTACGTCCGGCTCCTCCCCGGCGATGACGACGGGATTGTCGTTGACGCCGTTCAATTCGGTTTCGATCACTCGTTCGGCGTAGGAAAGCTGGTCCCGGCAGGCGCCGATCACCTGCGGAGCGCACCGGATCGAATAGGGCTCCTGCAGCGGCCGGCGTTCGGGGCGGCCGTACGTCCCATCCCGGACGGCTTCCACGCGGATCATCTCGGCCGACGTACGCTGTCCGTCGTGTCCGCGTGCGTCGTGCAGGCGGGGGTCCAGGGCCTGCAGTTCGCAGCCGAGAAGGCGGTAGATCCAGCCCGTCAGGCGTTCAAGGTGGCACAGGAGGCGGCGTGTGCGAGCCACGGCGATGGCTGCGTAGGCCGTCATGAACGACGTGCCGTTAACGAGGGCGAGAGCGTCGCGGCCGTCGAGTGCGATCGGTGCGAGGCCTGCGGCACGCAGTGCCTCCCCGGCAGGAGCGACCGACCCGTCTTGCTGGAGGACGCGCCCCGTACCCGTCATGACCCGGGCAGCATGCGCGAGTGGTGTGAGGTCTCCGCTCGCGCCCACGGATCCGATCTCCGGGAGCGCCGGCGTCACGTCACGCTCCATCAGATCCGCGAGGCAACGGACGACGGGTGCGCGAATAGCGGAATGGCCCTGAGCCAGCGACTGGAGGCGCGCGAGGCACGTCCCGCGCGAAATCTCCCGCGGGGCGAGGTCGCCGCTTCCGGTCGACAGGTGCGCCAGAAGGCCTGCACCGTGGTCCGAGCCGCCTTGATCGGCGGACGGGTAGTCGACCAGCGGCCCGAACCCGGTGGTCACGCCGTAGACGGCATCCCCACGGTTCTGTACGGTCGCAAGGGCATCCCGTGCCTGTCGAAGGGCGTCGGACGCGGCGTCCGTTAGAGAGACGGAGAGGCGGTCCGCGCGAGCGGCAGACTCAAGGACGTCGCAGGAGAGCACAACATCGGGACCGAGCGCGAGAGGGGAAGAGTCGGCGTCGGAGGCGTCGGTCGGCATGCAGGACAGTCAGGAGGAAGAGAAAGGCGGGGAGAAAGAGGACGAGGCGCGTTCAGAAAAGGTTCGCTGGAGGAACGCCTTCATTTCCTGTCTTGCGACCGTCCCCTTCGGCGTGGTTTTCCATCGATCTGCAGGCACGGCGTGTGCACCAAGAAGTCGCTCGCCGACCGATCCGACGGCTGCACGAATCGCGTCTGTCGACGGGAGAGAGGCGTCCGGTGCGGAAAGGCGAACGGCGATAGCCACGTTGTGGCCGTCCGGTGTATACAGGAAGGCCTCGTCGACCGTGTCGAAGCGTTGTTCGAGATCGGCTTCGATTTTCCCGGCGGCGACGAGTCGCCCGTTCGAGAGTTTAAAGGTCTGATCCGTTCGTCCACGAAAAAACAGGTCATCGCCGTCGCAGGACACGAGGTCGCCGGTGGCGACGGTTCGCTCCGGATCGCGTCGCTGGAGGGCTCCGTCTTTCCAGACTCCGATGCAGGCGTTGTCGCCCTGGAAATGCAGTTCCCCCCGGTCGTCGACGCGGGTGTCGCATCCGAGGGGGCGTCCGAGGTAGTTGGCCGACCAGCTCCCGGGGGGGCCGAGGGCGATGCCCGGGGAGGCTTCCGTTTGCCCGTACCCGGCCCGCAGGGATGTTCCGGAGAGCAATTGGGCGACTCCGCCCGACACCGGGGCGCCGCCGACAATGCCGCCTTCCAGTGAACATAGCATATCCGGCCCTCCGTCGACCTTTGAGAGGCGATCAATCACGAGCGGGACAGAGGAGAGGTGGGTTGCGCCCCAGGCCCGTGCAAGACGCAGGAGCTCCTCCGGGTCGCGGCCGCCGTACGGATCTCGGATGATTTCCGCTTCCGAAAGAAGCGCCGGGAGGAAGTCCAGTACGAGCCCGAAGGCGTGAGACCAGGGCAGCACGGAGAGCGTCCGGGCATTGCAGAGGGCGAGATGCGGCATGTGACTCGCGAGAACGGACAGGACGTTCCGGTCCGACAACGCCACCCAGGTCGGCTCGCCGGTGGTGCCGGACGTGCTTAGAAAAAAGCGAGCGTGCGGGGTCCGGGGCTTGTCCGTGGGTCGGAGTTCCTTCGGTTCCGTCTGTGGGCCGGCGGGGCCCTTCGCCTGCCATGTGTGCGATAGCGATGCATCCGATGGCGCAGTAGACGGGTCGTCGGTATCGATATCTACCACGGCCGCGCGGGCATCCATCGCGGCGAGGCGGGCTTCAACGTTGGCTCCGGGCCGCAGCATGACGAGTGACAGGCCCTGCCAGATCGCGGCGACGAAGACCTGCACGAATGCCGCGGACGGACTCATGGACAGGAGGAGACGGTCGCCGGGCTTCAGGCCCAGGGAACGAAACGAATCAAGCCACAGGCGTGAACCGGTCCAGAGCGACGCCGCCGGAGTAATGGTATCGTCCGCGATGAGCGCCGGCAGCGCACGATCCCGAAGCCGGTCGTAGAGGAGGCTATGCCACGGATTGACCCCGTCATCGTCCGCCACCGATGCACGATCCTCTGCTCGTGACAGCTCGTATGCCTCCTGCACGCTCGAGGGGTCGCCGGAGGACGACGACGGGCGACCCCAGCACGAGTCAGAGGAAGGTTGGATGGTTCCGTTGCGGCCGATCATCAGCGTTGAAGACGAAAATCTTGACGTCGCGTGCAGAGAACGTCCACGCGAAAAATGTACCGAGCCGGTTCGTGCCCGCGAGGGTAGAAGGGGTGTCGGTGATGCACCCCGGTCCAGGATATTCACGAATCCGGTTGTCGCAGTGAGCACGGTAGCATCGCCGTCGGGTCTGTCCGGAGAACCCTAATGCACCGTGCAAGAGGTTGAAGGCGGGGCAACTCTTTAGGATTCCTGTGCTCGCCGCACCGCCTTGTCTGTTACAGCAGTTTGTCAGACGTTCGGAGCAGCAGAGCGACGCTTCCGCCGGAGGGAGGCATTAAAATTTCTGGACCATGATCCAGTTGTTGCCGGATTCATCCCGGTACATGTGCACCTCAACGAGCGTCGGACGCATTTTGTACGTGTAGGTGTAGGTAAACGTCTCGTCGAGTTCTCCTCGTCGGACGCCCTTCTTGAATCGGCCGCGAAAGAGGCGGTTGTTGGTGCACGGCGCGACCTGCGTAAAGAAGTTGCGCCCCTCGGCCTCCTCTTTTTTCACACCACTGAGTTCCGACTCCCACTGATTGAAGAATTCGACGATGCCTTCATCGTCCACCTTAATGACGCCGAAGCCTGCTGTATCGAGCGCGTCGGCGTCTTGATGTCGGAGCTTTTCGCCCAGCTTATCATCGTCGAAGTAAAGGTCGGTGTCATTCACGGCATCGTCGGACACGTGTCCGTTGGAAGCGTTCATGGGGGTGTCGGTATCTGCGTCGAGGAAGGGGTATTTCTTTTTTCGGTCGTCAGCCATAAATCGAGTCGATCAAAGTCGGAGCCGCTGTGCAGGCCGCGCGCCGCCTCTCGGCACCCGTCAAAAAACGGAGGAACGCGGCGAGCCGCAAGTTACGGTATGCGCAATGAGGAAAGAGCGCGAACGCGGCCTGTTCAGGAGGAAAGGCGTCGAAGAAGAATCCAGTTGGTGTTGGTGCCGGTGCGATACAAGTGGACGGCGAGGTTGACGCGCGGCTGAGTCGGATGGATGATCGTGTATGGAAAGCGCACATCCAGGCGGTTCCGGTCAACTCCGTCCTTGAATCGGCCCCGGAAGAGCGAGTTGTTGGTGCCAGGGGCGAGCGAGAAGAAGAAGTTTCGGTCCGCAAGCGCGTCCCCCGTCGACCCGGACACGCCCGGAAGCGTCCGGGCGGCCGCGTCGTTTGCGTACATGACGCGGCCTTCGTCGTCCACGTGAAGGATACCGACGTCCATGGCGTTGCGCTCGGCTTCAGACATCTGGGATAGCTGCGTCAACCGCTCGCGGTCGAGCACCTCGGGGCCGCTGTCACCGCCACCCTCTTCGGCGACGGCCATATCCAGCGGCGCCTCCCGTTCGGCGTACATGTCTCGCAACTGCTGTTCCATACTCTGAACCAGTTGCACTACGTGTTCCGGGTCGGACACCCCGAGTTCTCGTTCCAGCGTCTCCTGTGCATCCCCTGATGACATCGCACGTCGCTGCTCCTGAAGGGCCTCCTTTTCGGCAGCCAGTTCGTCGAGTTTAGTTTCAAGTTCGCGGAGGCGATCGGGGTCGTCGGGCGCTGCCGGCGCGGTACGCTCCGCGTAGAGCGCTTCCAGCTGCGTTTCCATGCTCTCGATCATCGAGATCGCCTGATCGATGCTTTCGATGCCTCGCTCTGACATTCTTTCTCGATCTGCGTACAGCAACTCGAGCTGCTGCTCCATGCTCGAGATCATGCCGATGACGCTGTCTGCGTCCTCGAGGTTGACCTGGGCGAGACGCTCCCGTGCCTCATACAGCTCTTCGAGCTGCTGGACCAGGCCGTTGACCATCTCGACCACGTCGGCAGGGTCGGAGACGCCAAGTTCGCGCTGGAGCTTGCGCTCGCGTTCTGTTGCTGCCGTGCTGCCGTCTCCGGTTGCTGCCGGCGGGACCGGCTGGTCTGCCTCCCGGTCCTCATACAACTCATCGAGTTGAGACGCCAGACCGCGCACCATCTCGATGACCTCCTCGGATGTCGTCACGCCCAGTTCCCGCTGCAGGCGTTCTTCCCGGGCGAGGAGGCGCTGGAGCTGGTCGAACGTGTCTTCGTCGGCCAGGTCTGCCGTGCGCTCCTCCACACGGAGCTGCGTTTCTTTTTCCTGGTACATCTCGCGGAGCTGCTCCTCCATGCTTTCAATCATCGACAGCGCTTCCGAGGCGCCGTTGATACCAGCATCCACGAGCAGTTCGTGTTGCGATTCCAGGTCGCGGATTCGTTGCTTGATGAATCGGATCTCTTCCTTCGCTTCTGCGGGCTCCTCCGAATCCAGGGCGTCCAGAACGTGCTCCGGGAGCGCGGGTGAACGGCGCAGTTCGCTCAATCGCCCTTCGATTCGATGCAGTAGATCGTAGGCCTCGCTCGAGTCAAGCGCACTCGCGGCAGCGTCTGCGGTCTCCTGCAGGGCGTCAAGCTGGAGTTCCTGAACTTTCGCGATCGCTTCGTCTGCATCCGCCGCATTCAGAATGTCGCAGAGCTCTGCCCAGCGGGTCTGCAGGCGGTCGTGTGAAGAGCGGTCGTCGGGAGAGTCCATGGTGCGATCAATCGAGTACGGTCGGAACGTCGTGCAAATAGAAAGGAGGCCAGCGATCGATTCCTATCCCCTCATGAAAATGGCCGTTCCCCTGGGGCCCGTTCAATTCCGCGACCGTTACACCCGGAGCGGCATATGCTCTCCGACGGGGACCGGGCGAACCGACACCTTCTCGCCCAGGGAGTCGTAGCCCGGGGCGAACATGTGACCGAAGAACGTCGTCTCTATAGTACACTCCTGCCGGACTATTTAGCTGCGCTGCTCCCGTTTCGGTCCGCCCCGATTGCCCGTCCCGTGCTATCACCGAACGACATGTTCTCAGCACGCGTCGTCCATTTTCTGAAGTACGTCCATCGCCGCTTTTGTTGGAGGAACTGTAGCGTACGCATGTTCTCGATGGCGGTTTTGGTCGGGGGCGTGTGCCTGGGTCTGTCAACGGAAATAGCAGCCTGGCTGTTGCTGGCAATTCCGGCGATGGCCGTTGGTCCCGAGGAGGCAGACGTGTCGGATTCCGGTACCCGTGGGCCATCGTTGCATTCGACGGCGCAGGGAAACGGCGCTCCGGACGCTTTCCACGGATCGACACCGGCGGAGCACGCCGTCCCGGTGTCGGAGATGTCGCGTTCGGAGCTCGAGGCGGCGCTCAAGAATGAGCGCGAACTATCTCGCGGCGTTGTACGCGGTCTCGACGGACTGTTCGTGATCGTGAATGAAAACGGCGCGGTACTCCGATGGAACGACGCGTTTGCGAGCGCAGCCGGCATGGCGGGGGGAACCCTCCGCGGTCGTGTGCTGACGGACCTCTTTCCGGAAACCGGTCGGCGACTGGAACTCATCGTCCGGCGAGCACGCACCGAGGGGCGGGCGACGATGCAGGCCGAACTCGTAGGAAGCAGAGGCCACCGCTCGAAGGCGCTCCGGCCCCTGCGGCCGGTCCCGTACGTCCTCGCGGCCACCCGCATCAACAACGCGAGCGACCGCGTCAGCATCAGCGGGACGCGGCTCGATGAGCAAAGCATGGTGCGGCAGGCACTCCGCGAGCACGAGCAGCAGTACCACCTGATTGCTGAACACGTCGCGGACGTGATCTCCCGGCACGCCCCGGACACCACGTGTCTGTATGCGTCGCCATCGACGGCTGACCTCCTCGGGTATGACGCGGAGGATATTGTTGGACGCCGGATTATCGATCTGATTCACCCCGCGGATCGGCCGGTTATGGAGCAGAGCGCTACGGCGGTCCTGGACGGGGAAGTTACGAAGGATCGCGTGCGCCTTCGTCATGCGCGCGGTCATTACATCTGGGTGGAGGTGACCAGTCAGCTTCGATTCGACCCGGCGACGGGCGCACCGCTGGACGTGATCGCCTCGACGCGCGACGTCACCGACCGCGTCTCCGCCGAGCGCGCGCTGCAGGAAAGCGAGTCGCGCTTTCGGCAGATGGCCGAGAATGTGGAAGGCGTGTTCTTCCTGTCGACGCGCACCGACCTGCTCTATGTCAACCCGGCCTACGAGAGCGTCTGGCAGGCGGAAACGTCCGCGCTGTATGACGATCCGCTCTCGTTCCTGGCTCACATTCACCCTGATGATCTGGTGCGTGTCCAGCGCGCCCTTCGGGATCTCTGGCGGCTGGCTCCGGATGAGTCGCTGACGACGGAGTTTCGCCTCAATCTGCCCGACGGGGGGGAGCGGTGGATTCGTTCGGTGTGCTCGCGTGTGCCGATGGAGGGGCAGCCTGATCGGTTCGCCGGTTATGCGGTGAACGTGACCGACCAGAAGCGGCAGGAGGAAGCCACGCGACAGAGCGAGGAACGGTGGCGCCGTCTCGTAGAGTCGCACATGGACCCGATCATGATCAGCATCAACGGGCAGATCCGCTACATTAACCCCAGCGGGGCCGAGCTCTTCGGCGGACGACCGGAAGACCTGATCGGCCGTGGGCTGATGCAGTTTGTGGAGCCCTCGTTTCGGAATGAGGTGAAAGCCCGGGCTGAGCGTGTGTACGCGGGGCACAGCACAGATCCGTTCGAGCACCGAGTCCGACGCCTGGACGGGGATGTGCGAGTTGTGGTGGCCCAGTCGGTGGCTGTTCAGTACGACGGAGAGCCCGCCGCGCAGACGGTGATCCGTGATGTTACCGAATGGCGGCGCGCCCAGAGCAAGCTGGAGTACCGCGTCCTGATGGAGAACCTGATTGTTGACCTCTCGACCCGGCTAATCGACACCGGTTCGGAGATCACCGATGAGACGATCGAAGATGCCCTCGGTCGGATCGGCCCCTTCGTCGGCGCGGACCGGAGCTACGTCTTTCTCGCTTCCGACGATGGCTCGAACTACCGCTACACGCACGAGTGGTGCGCACCGGGCATCTCGCCGCAAAAAGATAAGGCCTCCGACGTGCCGGCGGAGACGTACCCCTGGTTTCACGACCAGCTTCGGAAGATGCGACCGATTCACATTCCGCGCGTCAAGGATCTACCCGACGCGGCGGACGGGTTTCGGGAATTACTCGAGCCGCAGGACATCGAGTCGCTCGTCGTCGTGCCGATGACGGAAGGATCGGAACTGGTCGGGTTCGTCGGGTTCGACGCGGTCCGGCAACCCCGGTCGTGGGAGGAGGAGACGATCATGCTCCTCCGCGTGCTCGGCGACACGTTCGCCAACTCGCTCGCGAGGATGGAGACCGAGCAGGCCTTGCGTGAGCGAGAGGCGCAGTATCGTACGGTTGTCGAAAACGTTCGCGACATCGTGTTTCAGACGGATACCGACGGTTGCTGGACGTTTCTGAATCCGGCGTGGGAGGACGCGACCGGCTTCCCCGTTGAAGAGAGCCTGGGGGAGCGATTCGATGAACATATCGTAAGCGAGCACGTCGATCGTCCCGAGGACACGCGCTCCATCCTCGGCGGGGCAGAAGAAGGACGCTTCGAGGTCCGGTTGCACGGCCGTTACGGGCAACGGTGGATGGCTATGTTCGCGCAGGTCCTCTATGACGAAGACGGGCGCCGAGCGGGTGTTGCGGGGACGCTCCACGACATCACGGAGCGTAAACGCATGGAGCAGAAAACGCGCGACGCTCTTCAGCGAGAGCGCGAGCTAAATAAGCTCAAGTCCAGCTTCGTGAGCATGGTATCTCACGAGTTTCGAACGCCCCTATCGACCATCCGCAGCTCGTCTGAGATGATCGCTCGATTCATTGAGCAGGGGCGAGACGAGAAACGCGACAAGTACCTGCGGCGAATCCGCCGGCAGGTCGACCGGATGACGCGGTTGCTCGGAGATGTGATCACGACCAGCAAGCTCGACGCGCAGAATCACGGGCCGGATCGGGTGAACACCGACCTCCGGTACTTCATGCGGGAGATCGGCGAGGAGATGCGTTCGCACTTCGGACATCATCGTCGCCTGAACATCGAGATCGACGACCTCCCACGCCAGGTGCCGGTGGACCGAGACCTTCTCCATCACATCCTCGGCAATCTCGCCTCCAATGCCCTGAAATACAGCCCTGACGACCAGCCAGTAGACATCAAGCTCACGCTCCAGGACGGAGACCTTCGCCTGCGTGTGCGAGATCACGGTATTGGCATCGACCCGTCGGATGAGCCGCATCTATTTCAGGCATTCTACCGCGGCGGCAATGTCGGCAAAGTGGAGGGCGTCGGCCTCGGTATGACGATCGTTCGCCGGGCCATCGACGTCTACGAGGGATGGCTGGACTGGTCCTCGACCCCTGGCGGCGGGACGACGTTTACCGTTCATCTTCCACTTGATATCGACGGAGCGGCGTAAGCCGCGTGCGAACCGTCGTTGTCAGGCTACCTTTTGCCGTAGCTCTAACGCACGGTTGCATCTGTTGGTCGGCGGGGGCGCGACGGGACGGGGAGGATGATTGTGGAAGAGAAGGGCCCGATAAATACGATTCAAGAAAAAGCGCTACCCGGGCGGAGGAATCCGAGGTCGTATTGAAAAAGGGCAAATCGTTTCCGTAATTACCTTAAATCAGGCGATCCGAACGGCTGACCGGACGTCGAGATGTCGCGGATCTGTTCGTGCTCCATCCGCGATTCGAATACACTCCGTGCAGACAACGCGTGTCGCGCCGCCGGTCGTCCCGGGGGATGCGGCTCCTGCGCTGAAGGCGATGCGCCCGCGGACGACTCTTCACGGGTCCGTTTGAGACGGCAGCCGTTCCTCAAAGACATGCTTCTGTACGTATGAAACTCATCCTTCTTGTCGAAGACGAGCTGGAGCTGGCCGATACCCTTGTCGACGGCCTCGAAACCCACGGCTATCGTGTTCACCACACGGAAGATGCGGAAGAAGCGCTGGTTCAGACGGCGGTGCACCGGTACGACGCCATGATCGTCGACTGGATGCTTCCCGGCATGAACGGGCCTGATCTTATACGGAAGCTCCGGGACAAGGATTATGTTGCGCCGGCGCTGATGCTCACGGTTCGCGACAGCATCGAGGATCGCGTTCAGGGTCTGGAAAGCGGTGCCGACGACTATCTGACGAAGCCGTTCTCTTTCGAGGAGTTGCTGGCGCGGATTCGTGCGCTGTTGCGACGACCATCGGAATGGTCGGCGATCGACGAACTCCGCATCGGCGCTCTGCACATGGATACGGCGACGCGAAAGGTGGAGATCAAGGATGCGCAGGTGGAGCTTCGAAAAAAAGAGTTCGATCTGCTTCGCCTCCTCGTCGAACGCGCACCGGCCGTGGTGTCCCGGACGATGATTGCAGAGCGGGTCTGGGGGTCGGAGTACGTATCCGACAACGCTATCGACGTCACGATCTCCGGGCTCCGCCACAACATGCAGGACGCACAGAACGGCGGTGACGACGACATTCGCCTCGAGACGGTCCGAGGCGTCGGGTACCGCTTACACGCCGACTAACGTCACGGTGAAAATCTCCGTAGGCGTTCATCACCGCCGCGACATCGTGGCGACGGGGAGCTCCGACCGGGGACTGAGATTCAGACCGAGGCACCCTCCAACTACGAACGGCCGGTATCTCGAGTAGCCTTGCGTTCGAGCTCTGCGATTCGGTCGAGTCCATCCCGTAACCGGGCCGAGAGACCGTCGTTTTGTCTCTTGAGGCTGGCGCACTCATCCCGGAGGGACTGATTCTCGTCCGTGAGTCGTTCCATTTCCTCCTGAAGGCGATCGAGCAGGTGGTCGATGCTGCTCGAAGCGTCGCTCTCCCCGGGGTCGGGCTGGCCGGCCTCGACCCACAACTCCAACCGTAGCTCGTCGAGATTGCGGAGTACGGTATCGAAGGCACGTAGCATCGGGAAGGTCTCCGGACCGGCGGAGTGGTGTGCGGTGTCTTCTGGCCCGCCACCCTCGGTCACAGGAGTGCGCGCCATCTCATTTAAGCGCCGCCGCGCCACGCGGACGACGTCGAGCGCGGCATCCAGCGTCTCCACGTTCGCTCTGGCCTGCTGCCGGCGGGCGGCCCGCTCGGCATCCACAGACTGGCGCAGCCGGTCAATCTGGGACGCTGCGTCCATCGTCGATTCTACGCCGTACCGTTCGAGCTGCTTCTGCGCCCGGTAGTGGGTTCTCAGGATTCGTTTCATCGTCCGAATCTGGCGGAGCGCACCGTCGGGATGGCCGGCTCCGAGTTCGCGGCAAAGTACGTCGGTTACGTTCTGCGGGCGTCGGTGGGCGGGTCCGATACGATGCCGGTCGGTACCGTTCACGGCGTTTTTAACGTCTGTGGAAGGGGAGGACAGGGGGGCGGGATCGGTCGCCCGGGGCTATGAGCCCGGTTTAGAACAGAGCACGCGCTACCGCTCTCGGACCAGCACCCAGTTGTTGCTCTGTGTATCGCGGTACAGCCGGATCTCGACGAGCGTGGGGCGCATCTTGTACGTAAACGTGTACGTGAACTGTTCGTCGAGCGACCCGGTGCGGACGCCTTTCTTGAAGCGGCCCTGAAAGATCCGATTGTTCGCGCACGGGGCCAGTTGGTTGAAAAAGTTGCGCCCGATGGCGTCCTCCGGCGAGACGCCGGAAAGTTCCGATTCGTACTGGTTGTAGAACTCGACATTCCCGCCGTCGTCAACGCGCACGATACCAAACGACGCCGCGTGCAGCTGGTCGTCGCTGGACCGGTGCAGCTTTTCTCCGACATTCTCGCTGTCGAAGTCGAGGAACGCCTTCGAACCGTCTGGATTTTCCGTGGGCTCCGGATCAGCGGACGTGTCGGAGGACGGTTGGGGCGTCAACCCACGGTCTTTCAGGAACGAGTACAAGTCCCGCGAGGCGGAAGTCATGGGACGGAAAATCGATCGGTTCTGGGGACGTCCGAATTACGGCATCGCCGGCCCGGCGCGCGATTCCGCCGGCCATGGATGCGCGGTCCGTAGAAGCCGGGCGGGTACCGGCCGAACGCGCATCCTCCGCACCATCGAGTCAGCGTTTCTGGACGAATATCCAGTTCTGTCCGTCATTATCGCGGTAGAGACGAACTTCGACGAGGGTCGGCCGCATCTTGTACGTGTAGGTGTAGGTGAAGCGCTCGTCCATCTCGCCTTTTCGCACGCCGTCCTTAAACCGACCCCGGAAGAGGCGATTGTTGCTGCATGGGGCAAGATCGTTGAAAAAGTTTTGTCCGAGGGCCTCTTCCGGATCGACGCCGCTCAGGTCAGACTCGTATCGGTTAAAGAACTGGACGATGCCGTCGTCATCCAGACGGATGACGCCAAAGTCGACGCGGTTTAGCGTCTCTTTGTCTGCGTGGGCGAGCCTCGGCTCCAGGTCCTCAGCACCGAACGACAATTCATCGGAGGCGGAGTCGCTGTCGCGATCACGGTCATCGGAGTCGTCTACGGCGCGCAACTGCGGTTCGGTGTCGTCGTCGGCGGCATCGGCGTCCGCATCGGACGAGACGAAGTCCTTCGACCGGAGGAAGGAGTAGAGGTCACGGGCGGGGTCGGGCATGAAGCTGGGTCTGGATGGTGCGGAGGCGAAAAGGTGTACGTCACAGGAGCGAAAGAGCCATGTTTGCGGCTGGCCGCCGGCGTCTTCGACAACAACCGGTGCGGACAAACCACCGGGGGTACGGGCCCGGAATTGCGTGCTATCACATGGCACTGAAGAGGAGCCACTGCGCATCGCTATCGGGCTTGGAATGCAGGTGGACCATCAGAACCTTCGGTCCCTGGCCCGGACTGATGAAGGTATAAGGAAAGCGTGCATCCATCGCCCCCTGGTTCAGTCCTTCTTTGAATCGACCGAAGAAGAGATTATTGTTGGTACTCGGCGCGAGCTCGTAGAAAAAGTTTTTCCCCAGGATTGTGGTTTTGTTTTTCCGTCGTCTGAGACCTGGAAGCTCCAGACCGGTCTCGTTGACGAACTGCACGACGCCGCGATCGCTGAGCCGGATCACGCCAATGTCGAGATCGTCGAGTTGGTCGCTGCTCATTTCTTCCAGGCGTGAGAGGGTAGATGCTGGCACGAACGCGGGAGCGGCATCGATGAAGTAGCCGGGATGGTCGCCGTCGCTCGCGCCTGGGGATGGGGTCGCCTCAGACGATGATGGTAGCGAGGGGTCGGCGGATCGCGCGCTGCCTGCTCCCGATGCGTCTCGGACGAGGGAGAGGATCCCTTCCACGCCGGAGACGCCCAGTTCGCGTTCGAGCCGGTCGAAGCGCTCGCGGCACTCTGCGGAGGCCCGGGCAAGTTCGGATCGCTTTTGCTCGAGTGTTTCAATACGTTTGGCCGCCTCGTCCGCGCTGCCGTATCCGAGATCGATCAGGCGTTCCTTTTCTTTGTAAAGGTCGCGGAGCTGCTGCTCCATGCTCGCGAGCATGACCGATGCATCCTCTTCGGCTGCGTGTTCATCCACGAAGGCCTGCACATCTTCGCTCAGATCCTCAACGCTTTCGCGGTCGCGATACAGGTCGTCCAGCTGCGTGGCGAGTCCCTCGACCATTTCGATGACGTCATCGGCAGAGGAGAGACCGAGTTCGCGTTCCAGTTTCTCCTGTTCAGCGTAAAGCGCCTCGAGCTGCTGGAACGTGTCCTGTCCCTCGTCCAGGGCGCTGGCCCGGCGCGTGGTCGATTCCCGCTCCTGATACAGCTCTTCAAGCTGATCCTGCATGCTGGCGATCATGGAGATGGCGTCGTCCACAGATCGGAGACCGACATCGTTGAGTGCTTCCCGCTCCTGTTCGAGCTCGGCTATCTCGTCGTTCATCTCCCGGGCCATTCGTGCGATCTCCCGGGCTTCCTCGCCGGAGCGAACGCCGAGTGCGTCCTCGATGGCGTCGAGCTGCTGGGCCGCCGATGTGCTCTGCTCCCTTTCCCGGTATAGATCAGCGAGTTGCTCCTCCATGCTCCGGATCAGGGCGAGAACGTCTTCCGTGGACGACGTGCCCGTCTCCTCGAGCATACCGGCCTGCTCGGCCTGCATCTCGCGGATTTCCTCGTGTAGTGAGCGCACCGCGTCCGCGAGTTCGCGCGCTTCCTCCGGTGTTGTAACGCCGAGAACAGACTGCACAGTGCCGTACTCGTCCGCCGCCTGGCGCGTCGCTTCGCGGTCCTCGTACAGTTCCACGAGCTGCTCTTCCATACTGTCGATCATCTGCAGCGCGGTTTCGACCGTGAGGCCGGCCTCGACGAGTTTCTCCTGATCCTCCGTGAGCCGGTCCAGCTGGTTGCTCATGGAGTGGACGAGGTCGGCCAGTTCGTGCGCCTCATCCGGTGTACCAACACCCAGGATCTCGAGCACCTCGCTTTCGGCCTCGGCGGCGGGATCGGCCGCCCCGTGTCGCGATGCTGTGAACCCGGCCTGCTCGATGATTTCCCCGTCGGCTCGGCCCTCGGCCCGATCCTGGTACAGGTCGACGAGCTGTTCTTCCATCGTGTCGATCATGGCGATGGCTTGCTCGGCAGTCAGCCCCGCTCGATCCAGCTTCTCCTGCTCTTCGGTCAGCCGTTCGAGCTGATCGGTCATGTCCTGCACGAGGAACGCCAGCTCTTCGGCCTCATCGACCGACGTGACGCCAAGGACGCGGCCGATGCCCGTCGCCTCCGGTTCCGATGCATCTGTCGTTTCGGCTTCCGCTGCCTCTGGCGCTACCAGACGCCCGCGAAGGGCACGGACCTCTTCCTCCACGACGCGAATACCGTCCAGGACCGTCGAATCATGAGGCGTCTCGGCGGGGGGAGAGGCGTCCTCGCCGGAAACGCCGAGGCCGGCCAGGGTATTGCCGATCGATGCGACCGTTTCCCGGAGATCGCGCGCCTCCTGGTGCGACTGGATTCCGAGGACGTTGCCAACCTCCGGGTCGAGGCTTTTCCCTACGTATGCGTACAGGTCGACGAGCTGCTCCTCCATGCTGTGAATCATCTCCAGCACACCGTCCACGTCCTCCACGGACAGCTCCGTTCCGACGCGAGCGGGCTCGCTCCGATATTGTTCGAGGCGTTCTCCCATCACACGCACGGTGGATACGAGCTCGCGCGCTTCGGATTCTGTACGGACGCCGAGGATGTCGCCAACCTCGGGTGCAAGGCTGTCCTGCTGGTGTTCGTACAGGTCCACCAGCTGCTCTTCCATGCTTGCGATCATCTCAAGGACGCCGTCAGCTGTCCGGACCCCCGTCTCCTCATTGATGCGCTCTCGTTCTGCGTGGTAGGCCTGGACGCGGTCGCCGAGGGAGGTGACCATCTCGGCCAGTCGCTTCGCATCGTCCAGCGTCTGAACGCCGAGCACCTCGGTCACTTCATCGGGAATCGATGCACCGTTCGAGGTTGCGTCCTCATTCCGCTCGCGCTCTACTGTAGAGAGGCGCTCGTCCATCTCGTCCACGAGCGCGCTAAGATCGTCTGCCGAGTCGTCGTGGTCGCTTGGATCGTGATCCGAGCCGGCAAGATCGCCCAGGCGGGCGTGAAGTTGTCGAATTGCGTGGACCAGATCTTCGGCTTCCCCGATCGTGGACACGCCAATCATGTTGCGTATGGTCGTGGCCGCATGGAAGACGGATGTGTCCGGCTTGGATTCGTCGCTCTGCAGCTTCTCCCGTAGGGTATCGATCTCCTCCAGTGCCTCCGACGTCTGCGTGTACCCGGCCTCCACCAGGATTTCCTTCTCGCGGTAGAGGTTTTCGAGCTGTCGGTTCATGCTGTCGACCCGCTTCATTCCCTCCTCGACGCTCGCCACGCCGAGCGCCTCGAGGAGTTCTTCCGTCTCGCGGTGCAGTTCCTTGAAGGCGGTTTCGACCCCTTCCTCGCCCTCTTCCTCCAGTTGCTCGACGAGTTGCGCGTTTCGTTCACGAAGCTTGCGGAGACGCTCATTCAACTCGCGAAACACCTCCTCGACCTCGCTGATCGTCACGAAACTCTCCTGCGGACGCGCCGCCTCCTCGTCGATGCGGTCCATGTTCTTTTTGAGTGTACGGACGCGTGGGAGCACCTCCTCGGGATCGGATGTGCCGAGGACGTCGCAGAGTTCAGACCACTCATTGGCAAGCCAATCGGACGGAGGCGTGGGCGCCGCCGCGTTGGAATCTTGTCGGTCAGCCATCAGATTCGGTTCGAGTGCACAAGAGGTTGAAGGGAGTCGCCGGCCGGTCAAGTTCACCGGCCGGATGCCCGCGATCGGAGAACGGGGTCGCGCTTGGTTCGGGGCGGCGCGCAACGCCGGGCATTGACCCGACACGGGACGAGGTCAACAGGGTCTTTGTATGGGGTGCACGGAGGGTCGATCCGTACGATCTCGCGTCCCGATGCGCGGCCCGATCTCCATAGCACCCGGCGACGGTGACGATGGACAAAAAACATGCCCGATCGTCGCTACAAGGCGTTCTCTGGGACCTCCGAGGACCCACTACGGTCGCGTACGAACGTGGCCTCAGGCGGACCCACCTTCTGAGAGCGGGGACTGTAACCAATTCGGTATGTGTCGGCTACATGATCGAAACGTAGAATCCTGTAGAATGCGAGTCGTGTTTGGCAGTGTAGTTTTCGCATCAACCGCAGGATTTGCCCGGTGTCCTCCTCCGACCGTTCGACCGCCAATGACGTTCGCCACTACCGATTCATCAGAAAAAGTAGCATCCGTTCATTCAAAGATCGAGTCAGCCCTTCGCGGCGAGCTTGACGAGAAGTGGGGTATGGTTCTGGACGAGTGGCCGGACGCGGCGCAGTCGCAGCGAAAAGCCGTGCGCGCTTACGTATCCGGGCTCCGCAACCGGATGTACCGGACCTTGATGGAAATTGACTCCCTGGAGGAGTTGGAGCGGGGTGTGGGCATTCAATACGTGGAGGTGAAGGCGCACTGGATGATGCTGAACACGCAGATTCAACACCAGACCGATCGTAATGGCCGCGCCGCTGATGATCTGATCTACCGGGCAACGTGCGTAAGCCTTATTGTGCAGGCGCTGGAGCCGCTGCTCAGCCAGACCCGAGTGGATTCCCTCACAAACTTCCTCGCGGAGCCCTTCGACGAGTAAGTTCGCGTGGTGTCATCTGCGGGCAGACGATTCTTCCGCATCCTGCCGTCCGCTCGATCAATTGTACCGGACGGTTCCAAGTCCAGCATGGTCGAACAGGTCGAGCCAGTAAAACTTTACGCTCTGCGCACCGGTCTTGGTTGCCAGCGGCCCCATGACGACGCGCACCGTCACCCCGTCGAGGTGTTCGCGCCTTAGCACCATATGTTTGCTGAGCGCCTGTGCGTCCTTCTCGGCCCACGTCTCTGCTTCGGATCGGCCGGCGGGTGCCCTTCGGTCGAAATTCCGCCTATCGCTACCGGGCATGCTTTCAAACATGTCGCTGAAGTAGTAGATGGCGGCATTGCTGGGGTCCGCGATTTCCTCACTTGCTACGCCAAGCGTACCCCAGAGATCGGTCCATCGGGCAAACGTTCCACCGTCGAGTGATCGAAGGAAGCTCGTGGCTTCCGCCGTCAATCGGCGGAGTTCCTCCTGCTGGTCTTTCCTGAACCGTGCCGCTTCCAGTGCCCGTTCATCGGCGAACGGTTTCTCCTCGATCGGTCGAACGTCGTTGGTGAGCTCCAGGCGGGGAGATTTACTTAGCGTCTTTTCGTGCACCACGAAAAGAGACAGCCGGTCCCCGGAGCGCTGCATCCGCTGTCGAATCATGTGACGCAGTGAATCGGCGAAGAGGGCCTTCGCGGCGGGAAATGCACCTGCACTGGTGCTACCATCTAAAAAGACGAGCGTCGTTCGGCTCTCCGGGACGGGCGTCGTAGTGTCCTGGTCGCCCCTGCAGCCGCTGAGTAGCAAGAGCGCGACGGCCACGACGGTTTGAAAAATTGCGGCGGGGGGGGGAACGCATCGGTCGAGTGGGGACGGCGACTTGGTGAGGGAAAGTGGCATTGATGGGTGGAGGAGAGAGGGTCGTCAGGGAGACGCACCGGACCATTCGATTTCGATCTGCTTCGAAGTGCGTGTCCGGGCGAGGGGCTATGCTGTATTGACAGACTGCCATTCGTCGCACAAGGCATCAGGAGTCATGACGAAGGATGTCCCGAAGTGTCTCGTCAGGGTGTTTCGTCGGCTGCACTGTGTTCGTCCGGCGATGGTGACGGTCCGCCGGGACGGGATACGTCCGGGTGACCGTCCCCGCCGAGACCTGCCGATCCGTCCGTTGCGCGATCGGCGGGGTGAAGGCCGGCCTGGCCCTGTGCATGGCTACGACGATACATGGCGTCGAGACGGTCGCAGGAAGACCGCGCAATGTTGTCCATGAGCGTCTGCTCCCGCTCTCGCAGATCGGACCGCCGTTCCAGCAGATCGGCTGTTGTCGGCAACGCGTCGAGCGAGTGGCGCGCGGTTTCCTGCGCCACATCGAGGTCGCCGAGCTCCTGGCGAATCTGTGCAAGACGATCGGACGTGGCCTCGCGTTGTTGCGATAACTCCCGGTGCGTCCGATGGAGCGACCAGCGCAGGTGATAAGCGTCGCGAAAGTGACGGAGCCCGATTCCGAGGCATACTGCGCCGGCGAGAGCGAACAGGACGCCTGATAGGACGAACGCCCAGTACCCGAGCGGGCTTGCAATCAGGGATTGCTGAAGCATTCCGACCTGTGCTTCGATCTCGGCGATCCGTCCCGGATCCTGCGTCTGAAGCAGCTCGGTCGTCAGCCGCTGCATTTTCGTATTGCTAACGAACGCCGTCGACCGGAAGGCGCCGAGGATCCAGAGGGTGGCGAGAGCCCCCGTTGCGCACACGGAGATCGTCGCGGTGAACCAGCCCGTCCGACCGTCCCAGTACCGGTCTTCGACAAGTCGATCGTACGCCGGTTTAACGAGGATGGCGAGCATCGCAAGTCCGATGGCGAACACCCAGGGTTCGACGGTTCCAGGCAACTTGAGCGCGTTGGCCACGATCTCGCGCGACATGATGACATCGCCGGCGATAAAGAACACCCCGGCGATGGTGTACAGCGTGGCGTACAGGACGGAGCCCCGCTTTTTCTTCGCGAGTTGCTCCTGTTCCGTCGCCTCGATGCCCGTCTCGAGATTCCTGTGCCGTTGCTGCAGACGTGAGGCCTCCCGGGTAAGGTGCCGCGTCCGGGCCGCTGCCGCCGTGCGTTCGCGCGCGAGTCGCCGGACATCGTCGATCTGCTGCGCGACGTTTCGGAGTCGATCTCGAACCACTTCAAGGCGACCCTCGAAGCGCTGCTTCGCAGCCTCGTGGTGCAGGGCGCTCGTAAACAGTTCCGGGTCGACATTGGCTATACCGTCCGTTCGCCCCGCGCGGACGACGGACGCGTTTACTACCCGCGAGTGTGATGAGGACGTGTCGAGGGTATCGGGTTTATCCGGCGCTGCCGTTTCAGCGTCGATGGATGTGTCCGTGGACATGACCGTGTCGAATGAGACTGAATGGGGGCGGGGGCCTTCACGCACGTGTGACGGCATGAACCTGCGGAGTGTCGAGTGTCCCGGCCCCGTCCGGGATGTCCGCGCTGTGCAACCGGTTGCCGTCGGTGATCCCGTCTGAGCGCGGGGAATGCGAGAGCTATGGGACGTCTGGCGACACGACATCGGCCATGACGGCTTGGACGTCGAAGCAGGGGCGAGAGGACGCGGGGCGCGGCGAGAACGCGAAAGAAGGAAATGAGCCGTTTCCATTTGTCCGCGTCGCATGGCTTCAAAACAAGAATAGGGCGGGATCTGCCCACCGGCAAATCATTTGTCATGCCCGTTACGAAGCCGCGTAGGGGCGGGGAGACCGTTTCAATACCGGGCCTGTGCGTCGTAAGCGGCTCCCAACATTCTTCCCGATCGCCGTCCGCTTCCTCCGTGGTCCACACCGGCAGATGGGCGGCTTGAAGTTTGATCCGCAATGCGGTAGTTGTGGAAGGATTGCTCAGGCCGCTTTGGCGCGGTCTGATCCATCGTATCGTTACTGTTCACTGGATCAATGTGCCCTCTGTCATGGGAATGAATAGCGACCGACTGCGTCACCTGAAGGACGAGATGGAAGAGCTCCGAGCTGCTCATCGCAAACGGATCCAGGAACTTCGAGACGAGGTGCGCCGGTCGACGGAGGGTCTTGCAGATGAACTCTCCCGGTTTCGTGCCACCCTGGAAAAAACGACAAAGGAGGACCGTCGTCACAGGAGTGAACGCATCGCCCAGATTCGGGCAGAGGTCAAAGAAATTAGTGCGGACGTCGCGGTCCAGCTCGAGTCATTCCGTGAGTCCATGGCGGCGGAGGCAGAGCGGGCACGCGCCGAGCGGCCGAACGTCATGCGGGAAACGCGAGCGTTTGTCAACAACGTCCGGCGGGCGGTCGTGGACTTGACGGCTGGGTTTGCCGACGAGCGCCGCCGTCGCTACGGCGAGGACGCCCGGCAACGATCGGAATTCCTCGATGGGGTAAGGGCCTCCGTGTCTGAACTGCTCGCCGGATACCGCGCCGAGCGGTTGCAGCGAGAGCAGGCGCGAGCAGAGGCCGTGGCAATCCCCGGCCGTGCCCCGTTTCCGGGTCGGGCTCGTGCATCCGCACCGGCGGCGGAAGTCCCCCGCGATGACGCCGGCGCAGGTAGCAAAAGTGCCGGCGCAGGGGAATTGAGCAGGGTAGCTGCACCGCCCGACGACACAACACGTGACGACGCAACACCCGACGAGGGCGGCTCCCGGCTCGCGGCCGTAATGGATCAGGCGCGACAGGAGTCGGCAGAGCCTTCGGACCCCGCCGAGGCCACCGGCGATGAGGATGGCATTGACAACCTCGCCGTCATTCAGGGGATCGGCCCCAAGATGGCCTTTCGCCTACGCGAGCAGGGCGTTCACACGTTCGACGATCTGGCCGGGGCGACTGCGGACGAGATACGCGAACTGATGGGAGGCTTGCCATCCTTTGCCGATGTTGACGCGTGGATCGAGCAGGCGGAGGAGCGTGCCTCGACCTGACGCAGCCGACCTCTTGTCTCCCGCATGTCGTGCCCGATTATGTTTCTTATCGACGATCTTCTGCTGGCCCCTTTCAAAGGCATTCGGTTCATTGCTGAATCCGTACATGATGCCGCCGAGGACGAAATTGCGAATCGGCGCACGGCACTCCGCGATGAGTTGAACGAGCTGTACATCCAGCTCGACATCGGCGAAATCACGGAGGAGGAATTCGACCGGCGAGAGGAAGAGGTTCTTGACGCCCTGGACGCACTGGAAGAGGCGCGGTCCACGCTTGATGGGGAAGATGGACCGGCCGCGTCATCGTAATGTCCGTTCGCCGTAGTCTCACCGAGAGTCCAGCAGGTATGTCCGTTGAATTGCCCGTACTGAGCGAGCCACCCCGACTCCTGTGGGTCGTCGGGAAGGGAGGGGTCGGAAAAACAACGGTGGCGAGCGCACTCGCGCTTACGCTCGGTTCGCGACACAGAACGCACCTCCTATCGACGGATCCGGCTCACTCAATCGGAGATGTTCTCACGCCGGCATCACCAATTCGACTTTCCGTGGAGGAAATCAATGCCGCGGAACGCACGGACTCCTTTCGCGCAGCACACGGTGACGTCATCGCCTCCATCATCGAACGCGGGACCTTCTTCGTAGAGGACGAGGTCAGCCGTCTCCTGGAGTCGTCGTTCCCGGGAATGGACGTTGTAATGGCATTCCTCCGGCTCACGGATTATCTGCCGGGTGGCGGTGACACGTCCGCCGATACCGTCATCATCGACACGGCACCGACGGGTCACCTGATGCGCCTTCTGGACACGCCCGGGCGGTTTCGGAGCTGGCTCGATGTGCTCGATCAGATGCTCGCAAAACACCGCTACATGCGATCGGTCTTCGGCGGAGGCGGGCGGGATGAGATGGATACCTTTCTGGATGACATGTACGACCGGACCGACCGCTTCGAATCCGCCGTGTGCGACGAATCGCTGTCCCGGGCGGTGGTGGTAATGCGCGCCGAGCCGGTTGTCCGACGCGAAACGCAGCGTCTCTGCTCTCATCTCGCCGATCGGGACGTATCTCTGGCCATGCTGGTCGTCAACGAGGTCGCGGGTGACGTTATGCCGAATTTGGCGCCCGGCGTTCCCTGTATCGCTGTACCGCGCCGCTCCGAACTGCGAAGCACCGACCCCGCGACACGCCGGCGTGCGCTCGACTCGTTCTGGAACGCTGCCCGACCCTGCGCCGAGGTATCGGACGAGACAGAACCGGAGGGGGTCGAGCGCTCACGGCCTATCCAGGTCGAACGCCCGGTTGCACTACCTTCTTCCCGGATTATCATGGTCGCGGGGAAAGGTGGCGTCGGAAAAACGACGCTTGCCGCTGCAACGGCGCTGGAAGCGGCACGGCGCGGGGCGTCGGTGCTGCTGGCGTCGACGGATCCCGCCCATTCCCTGTCGGATATTTTCGAGTCCGGCGCGGACAACGGCCTGGATGTCGGCACTGGGCGCGTGCACGTCATGGAAATCGACGCCGAGGCTCGGTTTGAGGCCCTTCGCGACCGGTACGCCGCAGAAGTGCGCCATTTCTTTGACGAAGCAGGTGGCAAACGCGTCGACTTGCCGTACGATCGTGCCGTTACGGAAGCCCTGATGGATCTCGCCCCGCCCGGGATCGACGAGGTCATGGGGTGGCTCGCCATCATGGAGTTTGTTGACGACGATGCCTATCATAGATGCGTCATCGATACGGCACCAACCGGTCACTTCCTGCAGCTGCTCGTGATGCCGCAGGTCTTTGTCGAATGGATCCGGGTCTTCTTTCGAATTCTCCGCGCCCATCAGGATATTCTGCATCTACCGGATTTGACGGATCGGCTCGTCCGCGTGTCGAAGCAAACCAAGGCGTGGACCCGACGGCAGAATCATGCAGAGATCCGCTACGTCGGCGTTGCCACACCAGAACCGGTTGTACAGGCCGAGACATCCCGGCTCGTCCAGCAGGCGGCCGAGGCCGGTGCGGGGATGGCTTTTCTCGCCGTGAACCGAGTAACCCCGCCGGACACTCGTGGCCCGGCCGAACAGGACGTGCTCACGTCCATCGACGCGATGTTGACGCCGGATGATTCCCGTGCGCGGCCGCTTCCACCCCGGGTGTACCGGACATCTGAGCTTCATCGCGTGGATCGTCTCAAAACGCTGGGGCAACGCCTCTACGCTGACGCTTCGTGATGCGCCGGCGCGCGTCACACCGCTTCGCTTCTTCCTTCAAACGTGTTCTTGCATGCCTTCTACTCGTCTCCAGCTTGCCGAGGCCATCGATCGCGTGCTCCATAAGGGCGCCGTCGTCCGTGGAGACCTGATCGTTTCCGTCGCCGGTGTCGATCTCCTGTATCTCGACCTTCGCGTGATCTTGAGCGCGGTGGATACGGCGATGCGGGAAGATGTGATCGGCGGGCCTTCACATAGGGATGGAGACCCCACCGCGGGAGGCCTCCCCGCGCAACCGGTGACATCGATCCACTCGTCCGCCACGTCCTCGACATCTGCCGACGATGAATCCGCTTCGGATCGCCCGGGTCCCCAAACGGCGTAGACGGCCTGGCATAGCCGCAACAAGATAATCGACCAGTATGACTTGCAAACAGGACGCACCTGGTAGTATCGCCTCGGACACGGAGGATGTCCCGGCCGCTGGTTCGATCGAGGAGACGCTCGACCGGATGCAGTCTCAGATCAAACGCGTATCGCTCGGCGAAACGACGCCGGCGTCGGAGGACGGCGAAACCGGCGGCTCGGATGGCCTGGCCCGGCTGGTCCTGACGCTCGTTCAGCTATTGCACGATGTGCTCGAACGGCAGGCCGTTCGGCGGATGGAGAACGATACGCTCACCCCGGACGAGGTGGAACGGGTCGGACGGGCGCTGATGCGCCAGGCAGAGGAAATCGAACGTATCTGCGAGGCGTTCGGCATCGATCCCGACGATCTCGACATCGACCTTGGGACGGTGCAGGTTGACGACGTATGACCTGGCCCCACGCACAATATCGCACCGTGGACCGTCTCCATCCTCTACAGCATCGAGCGAACGTTTGAATGTGCCGTCCCGCGGCGCCTGACCTACATTTTCCTTTCTTCTTTTTGCATCTCCCTCATGGCCGACCGCGCACGTAGCATTCGCCGCAACTCCAACTCGGACACCCTTGCCGATATCCTTGAGCGCGTGCTCGAGACCGGCATTGTCATCGCCGGTGATATCCGAGTAAATCTCAACGACGTGGAGCTTCTTACCATTCAGATTCGCCTCATCGTCTGCTCGGTCGATAAAGCCGAAGAGATGGGCATGGACTGGTGGAAACGAGCAAGCTATCTGACGTCCGGCGCGTCGGACGCGGATCGTTCTATCGACGACAGCGACGCTCGCTCGACGGCAAACGTACTGGCATCCCTGGATCGACGTCTGGAGCGTCTGGAGAAGCGGATCGAAGCCGGCTCCGGTCCCGCAGATGCGAATGATGGGGCGGGCAATGACCTCGCCTGACGACGCTTTTTCTGATCCCACGTCGCTGCGTTGCTCGTCGATTTGCCGGCAGTTGTAAAGATGGTGTTGGATGAGTAGAGCCCCCCGGGAGTGGGACTGATCCTTGCCGCTTACATACACAGAATATGCCCGAGTATTGGGGGAAGAACGGCCGGGTGTCGACCGGGCCTCACAACGTTTTCCCGATTTGATCCGGGCACTCACGTACCAGCAGTTGCAACTCGCGCTGCGGGTGGCTAACCTCCGGTTGCAGTTACTCGGGATACGCAGTTCAACCCCGTTACGAACGCGTCACGTGCCGTGCGAGCGCATCAATCCGCTCGATGTCGGTTCGGCGGCTCGTGCCGGACGGATCCGAGTCCAGCGTGTTGCCCGCCACGAAACAGGGCTCATTCTCGTTCGGTCGACGGTGTGCCGTTATCGAACATGAAATGTGAAACGAGTCCTCGCTCTGGCTCACTCTCTGTCCACTCATTTTATACTGAGGATTACACATGGCTGAAGTACAAAAATCTACGGATTCGAGCGGTCTTGCGGAAGTGGTCGATCGCATCCTTGATAAGGGGATCGTGATCGACGCTTTTGCTCGCGTATCCCTCGTTGGTATCGAGCTCGTTTCGGTCGAAGCCCGAATCGTGATCGCGTCCGTCGAGACGTATCTGAAGTACGCGGAAGGCATTGGCCTTACGGCAACGGCCGCCGCGCCGCAGGCCTAATCGGCCTGAGGCTTGCTATTGTGCGCAGCATGGCATCTGGCCCGGTCGATTCGTTCGGCCGGGTTCGGATGCTGTTGTGCATCATGGCCCACGCGGCGCGTCTGGGCCGTGCAGGATGCCTCTGCCATGCACCGACTGCCGCGTCCGTTGCCTGCGGTATCGTTGTCGCTACCGACCGTTTGGGCGAGCGACGTACAGAGGTCCCACCGTACACCCACTGCCGTCACCGGCCCCCTCCTTTTCTCATTTGTCACCGCACGACCGTGCGGTGCGTCGCTATGGAACATCCCCCGTCGGCTTCTCCCGTATCCGTCCGTGTTCAGGATCGCAACAACGCATTTCTCCCGAAGCCCAGCGAGCAGTTCGTCGCAACGCCCGAGATCGAATCTATCACTGACCGGGCGCTGAATTATATGGGTGCCGGTTATCCGGTCCATTTCACGGGTGTCGCGGGAACAGGCAAAACAAGTCTCGCTTTCCACGTGGCCGCCAAGCTGGATCAGCCGGCCGTGCTCATTCACGGCGACGACGAGTTCGGCCGTTCGGACCTCATCGGAGCCGAAGTCGGATACCGGAAATCCAAGGTCGTCGACAACTTCATCCGCTCGGTTCTGAAAACCGACGAGCAGGTCAAGCGGCTCTGGGAGGAGAACCGGCTCGCGCGAGCGTGCCGCGAAGGATATACGCTTATCTACGACGAGTTCACCCGGTCCCCTGCCGAGGCAAACAATGTGCTCCTGAGCATTCTGGAGGAGCGCATTCTACATCTACCCAGCCGGAGCGGAAGCAGCGACGGGTACGTGCGCGTTCACCCCAATTTCCGAGCGATCTTTACGTCCAACCCGGAGGAGTATGCCGGGACGCATAAGACCCAGAATGCGCTTCTTGACCGCCTCATTACCATCGAACTCGGATTCCAGGACCGGGACATGGAGATCGAGATCACGCAGTCCCGCTCCGGCATTTCCCGGGAGAGTGCGGAGGTGATCGTCGACATCGTGCGCACCGCCCGGCAGATCGACTCCGCCCAGCATGGCCCGTCGGTACGCGCCGCTATCACGCTCGCTCGCGTCTTCGCCGGTCGCGAGGACGACGTGGCCGCCGACAGCGCCATCTTCCGGGAGTCCTGCATAGACGTCCTCCGACCCAAACGCGGATCCATCGCGGGCCCCAACGGCTCGACCACCGAGGGAAGCAACATCCGAAACGAGATTGAAGCCCTGGTTCGCACGGTTTTCCGAAAGCGATAGCTCCGAACGCCCTTCCGAATGTGCGAGGAGCCGGCTACGCCTCGCCGCCCCACCGTCTCTCTCTCCGAATTGCCTTACATAACATGAAAAAGCGTACACGCCCCACTGGAGCGGCCCGGCGGCCGAGTCAGCCATCGCCACCCTCAACGCGACCCCCACGGCTGCAATCCAGCGTGCGGCCGCCGTCTACGACGCCGCGGCCGGAGAGAGCGTCGCATGAGGTATACGTTCAGATCGCCAACCTTCAGATGGCTCGCTCCCGGCAGAAGCGAATTCGCCGGGCACTGCAGGGGCAAGTGGACCGTTGCACCCGCGAAATCGAATCGATCAATGCCCGGATTCGAGGTCTCTACGACCAGGCAGGCCTCGAGCGCGTCGAGCCGGACGACCGTCCGGCCCCGTCCGAGCAAACAGACGACGGCTTCGAGTATCAGTATTAGCACATAGCGCTTGCTGTTGGAGGTGCCATTCGCACCGTCGATAGCCCAAACCCCGCGCCACTGGTCGGTTCGTGGCCCGTCGCCTTCCCGCTGCATCCATTTTGCAGAAACGCCATGTCAGACGCCCCACTTTATCTATACGGTATCATCGATGCCTCGACGGCCGCCCCGGACGTATCCGAATGGACCGGAATCAAGGGTGCGTCTGTCCGCATGCTTACCGGCGAGCAGGTTGCTGCCGTCGTCAGCGATGCCCCCGCCGGCAAGCTTCGGCCGCGCCGTCGCAACCTCAAGGCGCACCACGATACGCTTCGCTCTCTGACCGACCGGACGGCCGTACTACCGATGGCGTTCGGCGTGCTGGCCGATAGCGAGCAGGACGTGACCCACTTTTTGGACACGCATCGTGATGTCCTGATCGAACAGCTGGCCCGCGTGCGGGGACAGGCTGAGGTCACGCTCCGCGTTCGGTGGAACGTGGATGATATCTTCGACTACTTCGTGTCGCGCTACGAGCGGTTGCAGGACATGCGCGATGCCTTCTTCGGGAACGGCGCGTCTGCCAGTCGCCAGGATATGATTCAGCTCGGTGAGCAGTTCGAGTCGTTGCTGCAGGCCGAGCGCGAGGCTCACCTCGACACGGTGCTCGATCATGTCGAGGCGGTATGCCGGGCGATCGAAGTCCAGGACCCGAAAAATGAGTCGGAGGTGATGAATCTCGCGTGCCTGGTCCCGAAAACCGAGCAGGATGCGTTCGAAAAAGCCGTGCACGAGGCGGCGGGATCGTTCGGTGACGAGTTTCTATTCAAGTATACGGATCCGATGGCGCCGTACAGCTTCGCCGACGTCGCTTTCGAAAATTAACCGGCCGTTGTCCCAATCCTCCACTTCCGCTATGTCTACCGAACGTTCATCGACTGGCCTCGACGGCCTATTCCAGGAGCTTCGGTCGCTCTTCGACCGTCTCGGGGCGGAATCCGGAGTCGCTACCATTCACAGGACAACGCGCTTCGGTTCGAAGGATGGCGTCGAAGGCGTTGCAGGCGTGCACGTCCGAACGATCGTCGGAGGCGGTACTGCTCCGCGCGACGCGCCCGGGGCAACAGCGGGTGTGGAGCATCCGGGCGTGCAGGATGTCCGGGACGAAGAGGTCGAGCACGACGAGCCGGACCGTGAGGCGCGTGAACCGAACGTCGAGATGATCGACGAGTCCGGCCGCATCATCCTGATTGCAGAAATGCCCGGCGTGTCGGAAGAGGCGGTATCCTGCGTCGTCGATGGTGACACCGTCCGGCTCGAAGGCATCGGCCCGCGGGCTCGATACGCAACGCTGCGCCGCCTGCCCCGGAGTATAGCCGACGCAAACGTGGGCATCCGCGCTCGCCATGGCGTGGTGGAGGTGACGATTGCCGGGGATGAAGCGTCGTCCGAGTGGGACGACTAACGCGACGGACGGGGTGGCATCACAGGGCGACCCGCGAGACGGCCCATCGGGGATGGTCCGCCACGCAGAGCACGTTCTCCTTTTCAAGCGAGTGCGTCCGTACCACCTGGTCGTTACCGGCCTTTCTCGATACGAATGCATCGATTCATGAACGCCGACCCGGTTCGCAAAGCGGACATCAAAATCGCACCGAATGAAGCGCTCTACCTGTATGCGCTTCACCCGTCCGACGTCGCAGTTGGGTCCACGGAGGGGCTGTCCGGCGGGCCGGTTCGATCTCTGGTCTGCACGTCGCGTGTGCATGCGGTGGTCGATGTTGTGCCGCGCAGTGCGTGGGCCGGCGAGAACGGGGAGGAAAACCTGAAATCGCTCGCCTGGGTGGCGCCGCGAGCCACGCTGCACGAGGAGATCGTGGAGGCGGTCATGGAAACCGGTCCCTCATATCCTGCGCGGTTTGCCACGCTCTTTTCGTCCGCCCGCCGTCTGACTGACGTCGTCGACCGGGAGGAAGATACGTTGCTTTCGTTCTTTGAGCAGGTCAGGGATGCTGACGAGTGGTCGGTAAAGCTGCTTCTCGATCGCGAAGCGGCGACGTCGCACCTTGCCGGGGGGGATGATGAGCCCGAGACGGGCACGGCGTACCTCCAGCAAAAGAAGCGGCGCAAGGACGCGCGCGACGAGGTGGAGGCATGGCTGGATGAGGAGGCAGGCACGATCGCTGATGCCCTGTTGCCGCACAGCCGGGATGCCGTCATGTTGCCGGCCCGCGACCGTCCCGATGATCCGCGCGAGGTTTCGGCGCACCTCGCGTTCCTCGTTCCTGACGCGCACGCCGAGACGTTCTTCGATGCACTGCAAGCGTCCAATCAGCGATTGGACGGAACCGGTCTGCAGGTCGAATGCAAGGGACCCTGGCCGCCGTACAGCTTCCGACCGTCGATCTCGGATGCGTGAGTGCGGTCATTCCACCGATTTCCTTTACGAGATACGAATCAATGTGAATCGTGCAAGGGTACGGTGCTGTAGTATCGGAAGCGGTTCCAGACAGGCAGTACGCCGTCGCGCGACGGGTTGCATTGCGCATGCCCGACGTGCGACATGCCCTCTCTCTCCCTCACTCGCCCGGCTGATCCACCATGTCCGACGCAGCCGTTCACGCCCCGCAGTGGTTGATGTATGGCCTGTTCGATCCGAGCCGCACCCGGCCGGAAGTGATCGAAAGACTCGCCGACGTCACGGGGGTATACGATCAGTTCGTACGCACCATCGAGGGGGAATCCCTATCGGTGGTCGTCTCCGCCGTCCCGGAAGGTGTTCAACTCTCGTCTCCTTCCGTCCAGGAGATTATCGCCTTCAAGCGGGTCGTTGACGCGACCTTCGACGGCGGACCGGTGATCCCGCTTCGGTTCGGTACGGTCGTGCAAACGGAAGAACAGGCGAGGGCTGTGATGCGGGAGAAGGAGTCGATCTACGTCGACCTGCTCGGGCGCCTGGACGGACAGGTCGAGATGGGAATCTGTATGCGCCTGAAAGAACGGGAGACGGAGGAAGACGGGCCGCCGTCGTATCGAAGTGACCGACCTGGAACGGCGTATCTCCTCGCGCGCCAGCAGAGCATTGCGCGGCAGAGAGAGCGTGCTGAGGCTGCTGCGACACCCTTCCGCGAGGCGCTCGAACCACTCGCCACGTCCGTGTCCATGTCGCCGCGCCACGACGCGGAAGACCCCTTGTCGATTGCTTTTCTGGTCCCCCGGGAGTCAGCCGATGCGTTTCGGGAAACCGCCGGGACCGTCGCCGCGCCGGGCGTGGATGATGTCGAGGTCGTCGGCCCGTGGGCGCCGTATTCGTTTGTGTAAACGCAAACGTCCCATTCGGACGCGGGCGTACGGGCGTCCGAAACCGGGCCGTCCGACTGCATTGGGTCAATCAGCGGCAGGAGGAACCGTTTCGACGGATAGATTCGTTGGGGAGGCAGTCACAACGTCCCCTGTCTGCTCCCCCGTCTTTATGTCGTTCGAATGGATGTCGTCCCCGGAGGCCTGGATCGCCCTTGGCTCTTTGACGGTGCTGGAGATTGTACTCGGCATCGACAACATCGTCTTTATCTCGATCCTGTCCAACAAGCTTCCGGAGGAGCAGCAGCCCCGGGCACGCCGGATCGGACTGGCGCTGGCACTTATCGGACGGATCCTGCTCCTTCTATCGATCAGCTGGATCATGACGCTCACGGCGCCGCTCTTCGATGTGCTCACCCACGCGATCAGCGGACGCGACCTGATTCTCCTGGCTGGCGGCGTCTTTCTCATTACGAAAGCGACGCACGAGATCCACGGCAAGCTGGAAGGGGACGACGTGGACAGCACCATGGCCCAGGCGGCATCGTTCTTCAGCGTGATCGTCCAGATCCTTCTTCTTGACCTCGTGTTCTCACTGGACTCCGTGATTACGGCGGTGGGTATGGCAGAGCACATCGAGGTCATGATTATCGCTGTCACGATTGCAATCGGCATCATGCTTCTGTCCGCGTCTTCGATCGCCGACTTCATCAGCGACCATCCCACCGTGAAAATGCTCGCCCTCAGCTTTCTTCTGCTGATCGGCGTCACGCTCGTGGCCGAGGGGCTGGATCAGCACATTCCGAAGGGCTACATCTACTCCGCCATGGGCTTTTCGCTCATCGTGGAGATGCTGAATCTACGATCTACGGCCAAAAAGAAGCGAGAGCGTCGGCCCGTGCATTTGCATCAGCCGAGGCTACGTAACGCCGTGCATCGGGTCGTGCAGCAGGAGCGCGGTGCGTAGCCGTTGCCGCATCGCGGCGACCGGTGAGGCTGCTCGTTCGGATGGTTACGTGCTTCGTCGAGCGCCTTCGGAACTGCCGGTATTCGGTTGATCGTTGAATTCTGTGTTGCCCTTTTCCACGACCCCGCGGGTGGTCATGAAAACATCGCTGAGGATTGGCTCCGCTTTCGGTATCGGCATCTTTCTCCACTGGTCGTTTCTGCTGCTGGTGGTGGGGATCGTCGTCTTCTTCGTGGTCCAGAGCGGCCCGACAGCGGACGCCGTGACGAGTATCAGCGTCATTTTCGGCGTATTCGCCTGCGTCGTGCTCCATGAGCTTGGTCATGCCCTTGCAGCGCGAAGATTCGACGTTCCGACGCGCAGCATCACACTGTATCCGATCGGGGGTCTGGCGCGCCTGGAGCGGATCCCTTCCGACCCGATGAAGGAGTTCTGGATAGCCGTGGCCGGTCCCGCGGTAAATGTGGCGATCGCGATCATGCTCGGGTCGCTCGTCTACGCTACCGGGCGGACGATGAATCCGTCCGTGCTCATGGACCCGTTCACGGACCCCCTTCCGACCCTTGCCTGGCTGAATGTGGGCCTGGCCGCGTTTAACCTGCTCCCTGCGTTTCCGATGGATGGCGGACGTGTGCTGCGCGCGCTGCTGGCCCTCCGAACCGATTACGCGCAGGCAACGCAGACGGCAGCCAATATCGGGCAGGGAATGGCAATCCTGTTCGGCCTACTCGGCGTTCTCTCCTTTAACCCGATCCTGCTGTTCATCGCGCTCTTCGTATATGCCGGTGCGCAGCGCGAGTCGCAACAGGCGATGTTTCGCGCATTCACCCACGGAGCGACCGTTCGCCACGCCATGATGACGCGCTTCGCAACCCTGAACTCGGACGATACACTTGACGACGCAGTCGACGCGCTTCTTGCGGGGAGCGATCACGACTTTCCCGTGGTCGAACCCGACGCCGACGGGCACCCACGCCTGACCGGGATCCTGCGCCGACAGACGCTCATCCGTGCCCTGTCCACCCACGATGCGACCGATCCCGTCGGGCCCATTGCTGGAGAGCCGTGCTTCTCCGTAGGAGACGATGAGATGCTGGAAGACGTGTTCACGCGAATGAGCCAGGAGCAGTGCTCGACCGTGCCCGTCCTCAAGCACGGCGACCTCGTCGGCCTTCTGACGCTTGAGAACGTGGGCGAGCTCGTGATGGTGGCATCTGCCCTCGAGCAGCGGGAGGCGTCGGACGTTCGGAAGCAGATGGCGCCGGAGCTGCAGCAGCTTCGGGAGTCGCCGGCGTCGCTCGTGGAGAACAGCGATGTGCCCGAGAACAAAAACGACGGGGGGGCAGATCGACCGGCGGCTCCGGGGCGGCGCGACGAGTAATTCGACGAGATGTAATTCGGGGAGATGGTACGTCCAAGACCCTTCGATGGGGGAAGACGGTAGCCCATCGGGCCGATGAAGGGGGATTTATCGTCTTCCTTGTCGCGACTTCCCGTTTTGTTAACTCCGTACCGTAGTCGGCGTCACGCATTTCCGGTCGATGCGCCCTATCTTCCGGATTGGTTTTGCCGCACGGTGTCTCCTGACTACGTCTACCCCGCTTTATGAATCGTCGCACGAAGATCGTCTGCACGCTCGGCCCCGCCTCGTCGGACCCAGACACGATCGAGAATATGATCGAGGCCGGAATGAATGTCGCGCGGATGAACTTCAGTCACGGCAGTCACGACGACCACGCCGAGCGGATCCGCACGGTCCGGGAAGCGGCGAAGCGTCAGGGGCAGACGGTGACAATCTTGCAGGATCTTCAGGGACCGAAGATCCGTGTCGGCCAGATGCAGGATGGGAGCGTCATGCTGAAGGAGGGACAGAAGCTCGTGATCACCCCTGAGCCGCTGGAGGAGGGAACTGCCGAGCGGGTTCACATCGATTACCCAACGCTCGCCGACGATGCCGACGTCGGGGGCCGTATCCTTCTGGATGACGGTCTACTCGAACTCACGATTACGTCGATCGACGGCAAAGAGATCGTCACGGAAGTCGTTGAAGGCGGCCCGCTGCGTTCACGGAAGGGCGTCAACCTGCCCAATATTCGTACGTCGACGCCGTCGCTGACAGAGAAGGATCGAAAAGACCTTGAGTTCGGCCTGTCGATGGACGTGGACGTGGTCGCGCTATCGTTCGTTCGTGAGCGTTCCGACGTGGAGGAGCTTCTCGGCCTGATCGAGGACGCCGGCAAGAACGCGAGTGTCGTAGCGAAGATTGAGAAGCCCGAGGCGGTCCGCAATATCGAGGACATCCTCGAGGTCGTGGACGGCATCATGGTGGCCCGCGGAGATCTCGGCATCGAGATGCCGATGGAGGAGGTGCCGAGTACGCAGAAGATGCTCATCAGTCGAAGCATGGCGACCGCTCGGCCGGTCATCACGGCGACGCAGATGCTGGAAAGCATGGTCGACAACCCGCGCCCTACGCGTGCGGAAGCAAGCGACGTGGCCAATGCGGTGCTCGATGGAAGCGACGCCGTCATGCTGTCGGCCGAGACAGCCGTCGGCACGGATCCGGTTCGCGTCGTGCGCGCGATGAACAAAATCATCCGCCGGGCCGAGACGCACTGGCAGGACTTTCGTCAGACACTCTCCATGACGCCGGGCCATCTGGAGCGGACGGAGAACGTGACCGAGAGCGTCAGTTTCACCGCCTGCCGACTTGCGGAGCAGGTCAACGCCGCGGCGATCTGCTGCTTGACGAACTCCGGTGCCACCGCCCGGTCGATCGCTCGCCACCGTCCGAGCATGCCGAATTTTGCCTTTACCGACAACCAGCGCGTGGTCGGGCAGCTCGGCATGTTGTGGGGGACGCAGGCGTTCCATATTCCCTTCCAGCAGGATACGGACCAGGGCATTGCCCGCGTACACAGCATTCTGCGTGAGAAAGGACTCGTCGAGCCGGGGGGGCACGTCGTGATTACGGCCGGTATGCCGCTTCCGGCGCGTGGTCGCACGAACATGGTGCACGTATCCCGGGTGCAGTAGGCGTTCGTTCGAGACGCGACGCGCGCTTCGACGAGAGCAGCGCATTCGGCCGATCCCGACGCTATTCGTCCGAGTCTGTCGCAGCCCGACCGTACAGCCACGTCAGTTCCGCCAGATGGTCGAGGCGCTCGTCGTTGAGATCCTCTTCCGAGCAGCGCCACGTCCAGTTGCCGCTCCCTTCGCCGGGAACGTTCATCCGGGCATCCGCTCCAAGATCCAGGACATCCTGCAGGGGCGTCACCACGCGATCGGCCGCGGAGCCCAGAAGAGCGCGCAATGAGCGCTCAGACAGATTCTGATCGTTGGCCGACAGGTAGCGCCGGGCGAAGTCGCGCTGATCTTCCGGCATAGTGCCATTCCACCAGCCGCGGAGCGTGTCGTTGTCGTGCGTGCCCGTGTAGGCCACGAGGTTGCGGCTGTAGTTGTGGGGGAGGTACCCATGGTCCGGCTCGCCGCCAAATGCAAACTGGAGGATGGCCATCCCCGGGAAGTCGAATCGGTCGCGCAGGTCGCGGACCTTGTCCGTGATGATGCCGAGGTCTTCCGCGACGACGGGAAGATCGCCGAGGGCGTCTCCCAGCGCCTCAAATACAGCACCGCCCGGCCCCTCCGCCCAGTGCCCGTTTACGGCCGTCTTTTCATCCGCGGGAATCTCCCAGTACGCCTCGAACCCGCGGAAATGATCGATGCGAACGAGGTGGACTCGGTTCAGCACCTGCCGCACGCGGCGGATCCACCATTCGAATCCGTTCGCCTTCATGCGGTCCCACCGATAAAGGGGGTTCCCCCAGCGTTGGCCTTCCGGGGAAAAATAATCGGGCGGAACGCCGGCGACGGACGTTGGCTGGCCCTCCTCGTCCAGGAAAAAGAGGTCCTGATGGGCCCAGGTGTCGGCGCTATCGTGCGCTACGTAGATCGGGATGTCGCCGAACAGGCGGATGTCCCGATCCGCACAGTGCGCCCGTAGATCCGACCACTGACGGTCGAAAAGGTATTGCCAGTAGGCATGCATCCGGATCGCCTCCGAATGGTTCTCCCGCGCCTCCTCCATGGCTGCCGGCTGCCGGTGAACGAGCGCGTCGTCCCATGCATGCCACGGCGCGCCGTCGTACGCATCCTTCAGCGCCATGAACAGGGTGTATTCGTCCAACCATTCCGCATTGTTTTCGCGGAAGGCCCGGAAATCCTTCGTATCGCCGGCGTCGTCACGGTATCGCTGGAAAGCAGCTTCCAGCACGGCGCGCTTTCTGGGAATAAGGCGAGCGAAATCGACGTGTCCGTCGGGTAGCTCCCGGAGCGGAGCGACGTCGTCCTCGGTGAGAAGGCCGTCGCGGAGGAGCGGGGCGGGGCTGATGAGCAGCGGATTGCTCGCGAAGGTCGACAGGCTGGAGTAGGGGGACGCGCCGTGTCCGACGGGGCCGAGCGGAAGCACCTGCCAGAGCCGCTGATGCGTCTCGGCGAGTCGATCAACGAACCGGTGAGCCACCGGGCCCAGGTCGCCAATGCCGAAGGAGCCAGGCAGGGAGGTGATGTGAAGGAGGATACCGCTAACGCGTCGCGAGTGCACGGGGAGGGAAAGTTGAGGGCAAGAACAGAAGGACCGGACGGCTGCCGACCGGTCTCAGGGCATGAGAGGCGAGGTGGGGCCGGTGCCTCGCACGAAGGGGGTCCGGTCGACGGTGTCAGCCGTCGGCCCACTCACTCCGCGTAGCCTCCGGGAGCTGGGGACGTTCGTCGGATGAAAGTCGCGTGTCGGCCGAGCCAGTCGCCGCGCGGATGCGGTCCTGATATAGCGTGTGGAACCGGTCGTAGAGGCGATGGAGGGTACTGTCGGCCGTGTCCGCTGGTACGTCCACCACCTCCGGGTAGGCGTAGCCTGCGGCTCCGGCCGTGTCAACGAAAAAGGACTTGAGCCCAAGGCGTCGCTGAAAGACGGACGCAGTGGTGTAGAAGACGTGTTGCTTCTCCGTGGGCAGGACCCAGGTGTACCGGCTGATGACGCCCCGGCGGATGTAGAGCCCGTCTTGCGAGAGGGTGTAGCCGTGGTGCGTGTACTGCAGGTACGCCCAGAGGAGGAGCAACGGCGTCAGTGCATACGCCCAGTATGGAAGGGCGGCGTCCATGGGCGCGGCCCAGTCGCTGGGCCAGAAGTAGACCGCTGGGGCGACCACGACCGACAGCGCGACCATGTACCGGACGAAGGACCGGCGGATCGTCAGGGGGGAGACACGTTGGAATGAGTCCGGCAGGTTAAACTCGCGGACGCGTCGTCCGACATCGAGTACCTGCTCGCGACGGGCGAAGGGGACGACGACCCGGTGCCCCTGTTCGTCGACGTTGACCCCGACGGTCTGGGCCTCGAGGGCAAACCAGCCGAATGCCTCCATGAGCGGGTTCGTGCGGAGGATGAGCGCCTGCACCTTCTCCAGAGGAATCGTGCCCTCGGTTACGGTGAACAGACCGTGCTTTTTTCGCAGCTTGTCGCCTTCGAGCCAGAGATGGAAACCATAATATCGGTTCAGGTTGATCGCAATCCCCGTGAGCCAGCCGAAGAGCGCCGCGAATAGGACCGTGACGACGGCGGCGAAAAAGGGTGACGCGTAGATCGCATCGACGAAAGCCTGAAACTGCGACCGGGAGGCAAGCACGTAGTTAAGCAGCGTATCGGGCTCCACGAACTGGAAGACCGAGAACACGACCGCGATGTAGACGAGCGAAAAACGAAACATTCCGCTCAAAAAGACGCGCTGCAGGGGCATCCGAAATAGCACCTGCTCCTCCGCGCGTCGCGCTTCGTCCGGAGCCGTTGAGGCATCGGAGTCGTCCCCGGCCGTCGAGTTGGCGGGTGCGTCCTGTTCGGAGACCGTCTCCGCATTCGTCTTCTGACGTTGAAACGAGCGGATGACGTGCCGGATGCGTTGCGCCTCCTCAAGGCTGACGTATTCGAGTACGCCCTCCGTTCCGGTGCTTCCCGCGGTTTCGATCTTGACCTTCGCGATGCTCGCGACGCGGGCCAGGACGTTTTGCTCGATCTGAACATTTTGAACGCGTTCGATCGGGATGCTTCGGTTTTGCCGGTTGAATACCCCGCTCTGAATGATGATTTGCTTGGGCGTCAGCCGGTAGCTGAACCGGTAGTACTGCAGGAGGATGGACGGTAGCGCGATGACACCGAAGGCCACCGTCATGAAGAGATAAAAGACGTTTTCCCCACTCGGATTCATCAGGACCGGCACCATCAGCAGCAGGAGGGCCGGTAGGCTGGCCAGGAACCGCTGGAGAAGCGTCAGGGGATGTAGTCGTTGCGGCTCGTGAAGCTCACCCAGCGTGGCGGGACCGTCGTCGTCCGGGTTCGGCGCCGGGTCAACGTCACCGGGCGCCTCGTCACCGGGAGCGTCCGTTGCGTCGGAAGCGGTGGCATGCGAGTCGTCGGACGCGCCCTCGTGATTGGAAGCCGGGGCGTTCTCCTCCGTCGGTCCGGTGGGCTCCGGCGCCCCCTCGCCACCTGTGCCTGCGACGGGCTCCTGTGGTGACGAATCGCGGCTGCGCTCGTCCCCTCCGTGTTGGTCATTTCCCCCGGAAGCAGGGGCACGGGATCCGTTCGATAGGGGCGAAGCCATGGACAGGAACAGGAGCGCGGGGAGTAGGACGATCGAGAGGCGAGGGCCGGAGACGGGGGCAGGCCGGCTGTGAGTCGGGCCGGACGGCGGAGGGTTCAGACCGGATCCTCCATCAGCGGATCTTCGAGGATGAACTGCTTGACGCGGTCCCGGATACGTTCCGCTTCATTGAGGTTCAATCCGGGGATGACGACGTCGCTGGAGCGGGAGCCGGCCGTGTGGACGACGAGGCGGCCGAGCGAAAACTCTCGCTCGAGGAGGTCCTGGGAGACGTCGAGGTGCTGGATGCGGCGGAGCGGGACGACAGTGCGAATGTGATTCAGTACGCCGTGCTCAATGTAAATCTCCTCTGATCGAATGGAAAAGCCCCAGTTCCGGTACATCAGACGGGGCCAGATCAGCGCGTAAAGGAGGCCGAGAACGGCGACAATGGCCGTCAGCACACCGAACGGCAGGGCGCTCGTACCGAAGAGGTGGGCAAGGTCGTAGAAGAAGACCGCAAACGCCATGATCGTCGCGAATGCGCCGCGCTTGATCGACCACACGGTTTGCATGGACGGCTCAAGCGACTGCAGTTCGTCGGCAGAGGCGGTTTCGAGGGGAGGCGAAGCGGTCTCCATCCGGGGCGGTAAAATGGGAAAGCATATGCACCTGTGTTGAAAACCACGGTGCGGCAGAGGTTTCGCCCCGACCGACGCGCAACGCTGTGTTCTCGCGGGGAGCCTGCTGCGGTCGTTCCGCCTGTCGGCACCGAAGCCTGCTGCACTCGGCCCTGAGGTGTCGGATCAAGGGACAGCGAGGACACGCGCGCTCGTGTGAAGATGGTGTTCGCAGCAAGGGCTGTGACAGGTTCAACGTCGCAATCGCGTATACCAAGATGTAGGGCACGGGCAAGATTAGGTGCAACCGAAATTCACAAACGGAGTATGCATGATTATCCATAGGAGCACGCGGTGCGAGTACCGGGTGTGTGTACTTTCGTCACCATTAGTGGCATTCAAAATATCCGTTTCGATATTTTCGTGCGATTCGGCCGAAACCAACCGTCTTGTCCTGCTGCACTGCGGCAGGTTGTAGGACCTGTACCCGCGCCCTCCGGCGGCTTACGTGTTTCCCATTCGATCGTCCATGCGCACTTCTCGCGTCTACATTGCTTTGGGGTTGGGCATGGTTGCCACTGCAGCGATCCTGTGGCTCCTGGCGGGATCCTTCTCTGTCGCTGAGGCGGGGCGCGTCCTGGAGTCGGGCCCACCCGTTTCCAACGGTCAGCAGGACATCACCGTCGAGCGCCCGGTGCGGCTCGTGTCGACTCCCACCTTCGACGAGGTGCCGGGCTACCCGCTTTTCCGCAATTACGTCCCCGACGACTACGGGCCGGATCTCCCCAGTCAGAACTGGGCGATTACCCAGGACGATCGCGGGATCATTTACGTTGGCAATCCGGCCGGCGTCCTGGCCTACGACGGAGCGGAATGGCGGCTCATCCCGACCGAGAACCGCACCCTGGTGCGGACGGTCTTTCGCGATTCAACCGGTCGGGTTTACGTCGGTGCATACGGTGAAATCGGATATCTGGCGCCGGATGCATCCGGAACGATGCAGTTCATGTCCCTGCAGGACAAGATTCCTCCGGCCCATCGCAGCTTCGGGCATACGTGGAGCGGGATCGCCGTGAGCAGTGGCATCTACTTTCAGACGCGCCGTGCGATTTATCGATGGGACGGGTCGAAGATGGACGTCTGGACGACGTCGGAAGCCGCGCGCTTCTACAAGTTGTTCGCCGTCCGCGACACGGTGTACGTCGCTCGAGAGAACGTGGGACTGCATCAGATCGCGAACGGCCGACTTGAGCCCGTGCCCGGCGGGGAGCGATTCACCAACACGAGCGTTGCCACGATCATGCCCTATGGCGACGAAGGCCTTCTCATCGGGACGGTCGCCAGTGAACTGTTTCTCCGCCGGAACGGTCAAATCGAGCGGTTTCAAACCGACGTGGACGGCTTTCTCCAGGCGAATGAATTGTACACCGCGACGGTCCTTCCTGACGGGTCGTACGCCTTTGCTACCCTGTGGGGCGGGGTCGTCATCACAGACCGCTCGGGTCGGGCACTTCGCATCCTTGACAAACGGGCGGGCTTAATCGGGGACGACGTCAAGGCGCTCTTCGTCGACCGGCAGGAGGGTCTCTGGATGGCGTACGAGAGTGGCATTGCGCGGGCCGAAATCATGCTGCCGATCAGCATGTTCGACGACCGAACGGGGCTGGATGGTGTCGCCCTATCGATCACGCGGCATAACGGCGCGTTGCATGTTGGAACCACGTCAGGCGTGTTTCGGCTGTCGCGCGACCTCGCGGCCGACGGGACCGTGCGTCCATCGTTTCAACGCGTCACGGCGCTTCGCGCCCAGGCTTTCGCCCTCCTGTCGCATCCGGCCGGTCTTCTGACCGCCACTGATCGCGGGGTTTTCCAACTGACCGGTGGGCGTGCCCGCTCGGTTGCCGAGAGCCGGACCGCGTACGGCCTCCACGCATCACGTCATACGGACGGCCTGGTCTACGTCGGATACATCGACGGCGTCGGCAGCATGCAGTATCGAAACGGGCGATGGGAGAGCCAGCCGACGATCCCGGGCTTAGACCGCGGCATCTTCTTCCTCGAAGAAGACGATCGCGGGGACCTCTGGGTGGCATCGGCGTACGGCGGCCTGTGGAACGTGTCGACCTCCGACGGCCTGCAGAACCAGCCCAGCGTGACGGAAATAGCGTCCGAAGGACAACGCCCGCAGCACGTCTTTCGGATGGCGTACGTCCCGGAAAACGGTCTTCGAATCGTTACGCGAAAAGGCGTATCGCGACCGGAGCGCGACGAGACGGGCCGGATCGCCCTCATGCCGGACACCAGCATCACCTCGCGCCTTCCAGCGGACGCCGGTCGCGTTCTGAATCTGACCGCCGCGCCGGACGGAGATCTTTGGGTGACGGCGGAGGCTGAAACCTACTGGTTTGATCAAGCGCCGGGCCGTGATGTCGACGTGCGCGTCCCCTTCGCCTACGTCCCCGAGTTCAATGCGTACGCCTCCCGCGCGGAGACCAGCGGTCGGTTCTGGGTCGTCGGGGAGGAGGGAGTTGCGTCGCATCATCCGGTCACGATGTCCCATGAACTCCGGCCGGTCCGGACGCTGATCCGGAGCGTGTCGTTGATCCGGAGCGATTCGGTTCTTTACGGCGGGACCGAGCCGATGCAGGGAGCACCGGTACGCCGTCTCGGTGCATTGAATGTGACGGGAATGGACTCGGACCGGAGTGCGGGGCAGGCTGACCGGGAGCCGGACGACGGGAACAGTAACGGATCATCCAGGGCGGCGGGACCGGGTGCATCCGGACGGGCGGTTCGGGCGGCCGCGCAGGCATCCCCGCCGTCCGGACCTTCGGGCACGCAGCAGTCCCGCGAGCGCGGCTCGTCCGCGCGCTCCGCCACGAGCCGGGAGGGCGATGATCGCACGCTTACGACGATCGGGTACGAGGACAACGCGGTCCGACTCGAGTTTGCCGCGCCGGGATTCGGACAGGAGGAGAGCGTCGAGTATCAATACCGGCTCGACGGCTTCGATGCGGAATGGTCGGCCTGGTCCGCCGAAACCAAGAAGGAGTACACGAATCTGCCTCCGGGGCGGTATCAATTCGACGTGCGTGCACGCAACCCGCGGGTCTGGACCGCGACGACCGCGCATTATGCCTTCGAGGTGCTTGCCCCGTGGTATCGGACGATCTGGGCGTACGCCGCTTATGCCTTCCTCATGGGAGGGCTGGTGTTTGGTGTCGTGCAGTGGCGCTCTGCCCAGCTTGAACACCGCGCGGAGGCGCTCGAGAAGGTCATCGCCCGGCGAACCGCCGAGGTGAAGGAGCAGGCCCGCCAGCTCGAGGTGTACAACACCGAACTGGTTCGTAGCAATGAAGTGCTGCAGGAAACCGTCGAGCAGAAGTCCAAGCTCCTCGGCGTTGCTGCGCATGACCTCAAGAATCCCCTGTTCGGTATCCGGGCGCTGTCGGAGGTGCTCCTCGAGCGCGGGGACGTAGACGACAACGCGAAGCGCAAGCTGGATCTGATTCGTTCCTCCGCGGATGAAACGCTGACGTTGATCAACGACCTTCTGGCGTCCGCGGCATCGTCCGCGCAGGCTCAGGCAGAGATGGAGATGATCGACGCCGGCGCGCTCGCGGAGTGGGTGGCTCACAGCTTCCAGCATCAGGCCGAGCGGAAGGAGCAGCGGCTGACGGCCGCGGTCCCGTCCGAGCCGTGCATCGTGGAGGCAGACAAGCGCAAGCTCCGCGAGGCGATGAATAACCTCATCAGCAATGCAATCAAGTATTCGCCCCACGGTGCGCCCATTCTGGTCCGGGTCGACCGTTCCGACGATGAGATCCATTTCAGCGTGGAAGATCAGGGCCCGGGCCTCAGCGTCGAGGATCAGCACCGCCTCTTCGCGCCGTTCCAGCGCCTAACGCCGGAACCGACCGGGGACGAAGGCTCATCCGGTCTCGGTTTATACATCGTCAAGCAGATTGCGGAACTCCATGACGGCGACGTGGACGTCGAGACCAGCCCCGGGGAGGGAAGCACATTCACCCTGATTATCCCGGCTGCTTCTGCCGGTCCGCGTCGGTCGTAGACGTGCCTCGCCGGTCCGTCGCGTCGCGAGAGAGCCCCAGTCTCTCATCGTTGTACCGTCGGCGTTGTGGCCGTCGCCTCGACCGGTGCGGTGTGGCCGCAGGCCATGCTGGCCCTGCGCGATGGAGAACCGGAACGAGCGGAGGGCACCGTCTTTTGATCCGAACGGTCAGCACCTTGAACAGGCATGGACTTGCTCCACCGGTATGGACACAATCAGTATTCTCGGATGCGGCTGGCTCGGACTGCCGCTCGGTCGCCATCTCGTCAAGAAGGGCTACCGCGTCAAGGGAGCCACTACGACACCGGACAAGCTTGAGACGATTGAGGAGGCCGGGGTCGAGCCGTACATGATCAAGCTGGACCCCGACCCAATGGGTGACCCGGAAGACTTTTTCGAGTCGGATATCATCTTCGTGAATGTGCCGCCGCCACGGGGTCGCGACGACGCCGCGGCCTTTCACCAGCGACAAATGGAGGTCGTCGGAGCGGCAATGACCGCAGACTGGGTTCTCTTCGCCAGTTCGACGGGCGTGTATCCCGACGCAGACCGGTCCGTCGAGGAAGACGATCTTCCGCCCGGTGGTCCCGCAACGTATGACGGTCCCCGACGCGATACGGGGGAGATTCTGGAAACGGTTGAGGGGATGTGGTGGACGCACGAGGCAGCGGCGACAATTCTGCGCTTCGGCGGATTGTACGGACCCGACCGGCACCCGGGCCGGTTCCTTGCGGGGCGGTCCGGGCTTTCGCGTCCGTCTGCGCCCGTCAATCTCATCCACTTGGACGACTGCATCGGAGTTGTCGCATCGGTGCTCGATCGGAATGCCCGCGGCCGGGTCTTCAACGCCGTCGCGGATCGGCATCCGTCGCGCCGCGAAACGTATATCCGTGCTGCGCGGTCGCTGGGACTTGAGCCCCCGGACTTCGACCTGGACGACACCCGTGGGGGGAAGAGCATCCGGAACGACAGGGTGCGCAGCTTGCTCGGATACACATTCGATCATCCGGACCCGAGCAACCTGTAACGATCCGTCGATTCAGCGCTCCAAAGGGCTAACCACGTTGACTTCCCTCGTCGGGGTGCGTTACTGTGTATGTTGGATGAAGCGGCTCGTCGGTCGTGATCGTCCCAGTGCGCGGCCCGTGGTCGCTGCCTGCTACACTGTCTCACCGGTTGCCCCCTCCCCTGAAGAGCGCACGTCCACCCTCCGTATCCCCGTTTCGTCGTGGTCGCTCGACGCGGACACGGTGAACCGGGGCCCTGCACTGTGGGTGGTTTGCATGCCAAGGATCGGGCAACGAATGAGAACACACGTCTTCTCTGCCTTTCCCCTCTGCCCATCATGGCTACCAACGCTGCTGCCCCTGCCGCGACCCCGGATGCCCTTCGATGTACGGACGCGTCTTCACTTTCCAAGCGGTTTAACGCGGTGCGCGGGTTCACCGAAGAATTCTGTGAGCCGCTCAACACCGAGGACTATGTCGTTCAAACCGTCGAGAACGTCAGTCCCACCAAGTGGCATCTCGCCCACACGACCTGGTTTTTCGAGACGTTTATTCTCAACGAGCACGCCCCCGATTATACCCCGCTGAATGAGACCTACGCGTATCTTTTCAATTCGTACTACATCCAGGCGGGCGAGCGCCATTGCCGGGACCGACGCGGGTACATCTCGCGTCCGACCGTGGAGGAGGTGTACGCCTATCGCGAGCACGTAGACGATGCGATGCGCGATCTAATAGCGACTGCCGACGGGACGAAGATGGACGAACTCGGCCCGTTAATTGAAATCGGTCTTCACCACGAGCAGCAGCATCAGGAGCTTATGGTGACGGACATGAAGCACGTCTTGTCCGTCAATCCTCTCCGCCCGGCCTATCGCGACGATCTGACGCCCGCGGGCCGGACATCCGTTCCTCCGCTTGACTGGGTCGGTTTCGACGAAGGGCTCTACGAGATCGGCTTCGACGCAGATGACCCCGAGGCCGGGTTCTGCTACGACAACGAGACGCCACGCCATCGGGAGTTTCTGGAATCCTTCCAACTCGCGAACCGACTCGTGACCTGCGGTGAGTACCTCGAATTCATGGAGGACGGCGGATACGAACGGCCGGAGTTGTGGCTGTCGGCCGGCTGGGCAACGGTTCAAGAGAAGAACTGGACGGAGCCGTTCTACTGGGAACCGCACGACGGCGTCTACTACCTGTACACGCTCGGCGGATTGCGCGAGGTGAACCCCGCCGAGCCGGTGTCGCACCTGAGTTACTACGAAGCGGAGGCCTTCGCGCGGTGGGCTGATGCACGCCTGCCGACGGAGGCGGAGTGGGAGATTGCAGCGCGCGGCCTGCCGGTGGATGGCAATTTCGTAGATCGGGGCGCGTTTCACCCGCAGCCATTGCCCGAGGACGCCACCGGCCACGTCCCGGATGACGGGGACGGACCGCTGCATCAGATGTACGGGGACGTATGGGAATGGACACAGAGCCACTACTCCCCGTACCCAGGCTACGAACCGCTCCCCGGGGCCCTTGGTGAGTACAACGGTAAGTT
>NZ_DAXETW010000007.1:0-43897 GCF_051155795.1 Longibacter sp. | reverse complement strand
GCGCCTGGGCGGGGATGAGCCTGCCCGCAGTGGGCGCCTGGGGGCTGGAGGCCGGCCTGCGCATTCCCTACCTGCACGTCCTCCTCCTCGGTGGCGCCACTCTTGGGTTGTGGGCCGCCGCGCGATCGGCCTGGGGCGCACGGGCCACCCCCGGTCACGCTTTCTTCGTGGCGGCGGCGGTGCTCCTCCTCGTTTCCCTCTGGCCGCTGACCGGCCTCTTTCCCGGCGCCTGGCGTGGAAGCTGGGGGATGGATGCCGTCCTCACGGGCGCGGCCGCCCCCGTCGTCGTGGCGGCCATCACGGTACTCCGGCTGGCGATATCCAAGCGAACTGCACCCACGGGGCATTGAGCCGGCCCGTCGATAGGCCGGTTGCTGCTTTTCCTCCCGAAAACCGTGTGCGCAGCTACGCCGCTTCGGCCACCGCGGTCGATTCCACAGCGGCATGCAGGCTCCACACGCCGAGGACGCTCAGCACGGCGAGGTCGACGAACAGCAGGGGCGCGAAGACGGGTGCGCCGAAGACGATTTGATCCCATAGCGAAGCGCCGCTCGGTTCGGTCCAGATCGGAGCGATATGAAGGATGAAGCCGAGCACCCCGACCGCGGCATTCAGGCCGAGGACGAGGTAGGAGAACTGAATGTCGCGATCGTTCGGGCGTTGTACGAGAAGCATGGCCAGGGCGCCGACCGCGAGCGCGCTGCTACCAACCGGGATCCATTCGGTCGCGTAGAAGAACGCGTTCTGCGCGTGATCGATGAGGCTGAGAGCGAAGTTGCCGACCCAGCCGCCCCAGGCCATAAAGACGACCCACTGCGCCCAGTCCACCGTCGAACTGCCGATGCGCCGGTTCATGATCAGGAGAAGACCCAGTCCGGCGAAGGCCAGCGGGGCCACGAACGGCGCCGAATAGACAAGGCTCTTCAGCGTGGTGGCTTCGAAAAACCATGCCTCCAGGTGCCAGCCCAGACCGATCACGCCGACCGCCACGCCGGCCCAGCCGACGATTTCGCCCGTCCACCAGGAGGCATTCGGGAATCCGCCACTGCGCCCCCACTGCAGCACCACGCTTACGGCCAGGGCAACGGTTCCGGCCGCCGCGTAGTAGAGCGGCACGTACTCGCCCCAGTGCGCGAAGTCGTTGAGCGAGTGCGCGACGTAGATGTCGGCGATCAGAAACGCAATGTTCGACAGCACGAACGCCTCGAGAAGAAACGTCCGGTCCGTCAGCAGCGGGTGATCGAGCAGGGACAATCGATCGGACATGGGGTCTGCAGGCGGATTTCAGGGACGCGGGAGCCGGGGAGCACGCACACAGCGGCTACTTCGATGACGAAGCGGACGGCGTTTTGTAGCCGATGTCGTATTCGTCGACCGAGATACCGTTTTTCTTCGCTGCATCCCGCAGTTTCACCCAGTAATGCAGGAGCTCGTAGTTTCCGTGCCACTGCACGTAGTCGGCGCCGTTCATGAAGGCGCCGTGCTTCGCCGTCCGGCCGTAGTAGTGCCAGTAGTCGAAGATGACGAACTCGAGCTCTTCGTCGAACGGTTGCTCGGACAGAACGCCCTCGTCCCGGAGCTTCTGCGCGAGGTCCATGAACGTCTCCACCTTGTCGTTCGTCGCCCGGACGACCGCCTCGGCGTCTTCGTAATATTCGTTCGTATGATCTTGCGTATGGCAGTTGGAGCAGGCCTCCTTCATCGCCGCCTGACCCTGCAAGTACGTCGGGCGCTTGTCCGAGACCGGCGCGAAGAGATACCAGGAGAGGCGTTCGGTGACGTCGTGCGTTGCCGACAGGTTGCCCTGTCCGCTCATATGGCAGGTAGCGCAGGTCGGGGCCGGCATGTCCTCGACGGTGAGCTCGGACGGGTCGGCGTCCATGTTGAACTCGTCCTTGTAGGTCGAATAGATCACGCCGTGCTTCGACTCGCGGTAGATCTCAAGCTGCGAGTGGTCCGGCCCCATGTGGCAGGAGCCGCAGGTTCGCGGCTGACGTGCGAACTCGACCGATGCCCGGTGCCGGGTGTGGCACTGCGTGCACTGGCCGATCGACCCGTCTGGGTTCGGTTTTCCGATCGAGTGGCAGCCCTCACACCCGACGTTCGTGGCCGCCTCCCCCTCCAGCGTGGCCAGCACGTTCGGCGGGCGCTCGACCGCTCCCTCGTGGAATTTCTCCGCCCGCTCGATTTGCTCCTCCGTGAAGTCCTTGCTCCCGTTCACAGCGGCCCAGGCCGGAGCGCCGTGGCGGCTGCGCGTGAACTGGCGGTAGGCATCGGCGTGGCACTGCTGGCAGTTCTTCGACGTCAGCGACTCGGCGATCTCGAAGCCCCGGTGCTCAAGGACGTCCTGCTCCTTCTGCGGGCGGTGGCAGTCCAGGCAATTGACGCCCTCCTGCACGTGGGGGCTGCGCTCGTGGGCGGTCACGATGGCCGGGGTTTCCTGCCGGTGGCACGACGCGCACTTGCCCGTCGCCTTGACGAGCTCCGCCGTGGGCTGCTCGGTTTCGACCGCCGGCCGTCGGGCTGACAGGAAGAAGGCGGCGATAACCAGGCCGCCGGCAATGACGACGGCCAGGAAGATGGAGCGGAACGAGCGCATGGCGAGGGCGGGCTGGCGGACAGAAATACACGCGAGCAACCGGCGATGCCGAATGAGACCGTTCCCGGGCAAGCGGCGGCCCCGAAGTTGAAACCGGAGGGAGGGTGCTGCTGGTGAGGGGCCTTAATGTATGAGGTTCGTTGCAGAAATGCAGACTCTGAGAAGGCGGTGGGGCCAGTTTAGAATCGGTTTATGGGAAAGGTTCAGCGTTCAGAGTTCAAGGTTCAGAGATTGTGGGAGACCGATCCTTTCGTTCCTATTCCGCGATTGTTGATTTAGAGCCGCACGCGGTACCCGACGTTCATCTCATCCTTCGATGTTCGTATTGCCAGGCCTATGACAACAAACCGTCATAGCCCGTCGGCGATAGATGTGGCGCCGAGATCACGTCGGTGACGAGATGGCAGGAGCAGGTACGCGGCGGAAAAAGGGCCTTACGCCCGCCAGGGCCGGACTTGCCGAAGGGGCGGTTGCGTTTTCGAGGCGTGACTGACATAATGCGGTAGGGATGACCCCGCGCAAGCGGGGATAGACTCGAGGTGAGGTGTGGGGAATGGGGAAGGGGTGAAAGAGGGCGGAAGCCCGAGGGGCTTGCTCCGTCAGAGGGTGTCCGCTGTGACGTGTGCGCTGATCCGTTGCGAGATTGATCACTGCATGAGATTGAGGTGCGCCCTCGACCGCGCCGTCCATCGCGTCCGACGGATCTCGCGTGTTCTACGACCAGACGTCCACTCGTGACTGCGCTTTTCGACGGTTGCACTGAACCAGGACTCGAATCAGCTGGGAGAACGTCGGCCCGAGGTGTGGAGCGCTCAGGGTTGAGCGTTCAGGGTTCGAAGAGTACTCCTCGGGCACAGGGTGAGCAGATCTGTTCCACGAAAGAGACGCCAAGCGGCAGGGCGTAGTGGGAAATGCGAAGGCCGAAGCGGCTTAGGGTTCAGCGTGCTCGATCACGACTGTCCTGAATTCTCAACTCTCAATCCCCAACGGATCAAGGAACCAACGCATGACCGCATCAACGCCGCTGAAAGCGGTGCCGATTGCGCGGAAATGCCGGATCGGGGTCCGGTGTGACGTGCTACGCAGACGGGACGCCGTTTCCCCAATCCGCAATCCCCAATCCGCAATCGTCTAGTCCTAATCCCCTGTCGCTTCGAAGCGCACCGCCAGGCCGCCGCCGGGGGCGAGGTCGATGGTGAGGCGATCGGCGGCGGTCACCTCCTGCGTGTCGATTTCGTAGGCAACCGGGTTGGTCTGCCAGTCCGCATCGTCAGCGTCGCGGTAGACGGTGGCAATATATGTCCGGTCGGTGGTGAGGAAGTCGAGCGATACGTCGACGGTGCGCGCCGTGCCGTCCGTTTTGGCGCCCAAGTACCAGTCGGCCGAGTTCCAGTCCCGGCGGGCGATCGTGACGTGGTCGCCGATCCGACCCTCGAGAACATGCGTCTCCGCCCAGTTCACCGGGACGTCCTTAATGAACTGGAAGGCATCCATGTGCGGCGAGTAGTTCTCGGGCAGGTCCGCCGCCATCTGCAGCGGGCTGTACAGCACGACGTAGAGCGCGAGCTGTCCCGCGAGGGTCGTGGGGACATCGTTGGCACCGTCGCCGTCGGCCGTCAGGTCGAAGATGCCTGGCGTAAAGTCCATGGGGCCTTCCAGCAATCGGGTAAAGACGAGCGTGGGGACATGATCGGGACCGTTGCCGCCGCCCCAGGGCGCGTTAAACTCCTGCCCGCGAGCGCCCTCTCGGGTCAGCAGGTTCGGATAGGTGCGCCGGAGGCCGGTACCCTTCATCGGTTCGTGAATGTTCAGGGCGATCTCGTGCTCGGCCGCCGCTTCCAGCGATCGGCGGTAGTGATTGACCATGTACTGTCCGTAGTTCCACTCGCGTGCGGTGTCACTTTCCGCGGTGATGCGGGGGAAGTTCATGCCGTAGTTCACGTAGCCGGTCTTGATGACGGACACGTCGTGCGATGCCATGAGCGCATAAGCGGTGTCCATCTCCGCCTCGTACACGGGCGCATTCCCGCCCGTCTCGTGATGTCCGATCAGGCGCGTGCCGTTCTCCCGCGCATAGGCCGCGACGGCGGCAAGGTCGAAATCGGGGTAGGGTGTTGTAAATGAAAAATCCCAGCCGCTCGCCGCCCAGGTACCGTCCCAGCCCTCGTTCCACCCCTCCACGAGGACGCCGCTGAATCCGTGCTCGGCGGCAAAATCGATGTAGCGCTTTGCATGCGCGGTGGTCGCACCGTGGCGCGGGCCGCTGCCCCACGTCCATTCGCCGAGATGCATCGCCCACCAGATGCCGATGTATTTCCCGGGCTGGATCCAGGACGGGTCATCAATCCGGCTTGGTGGGCTCAGGTTTAGCGCCATGTTGTTGGTCACCAAATCGCCGGCCGTGTCCCCCACGAGCACCGTTCGCCACGGGGAGACGAACGGCGTCCGGGCGTAGACCCGCGTGCCGGTAGACCAGGGGGCGAGATCAGCTTCAAACGCGGTCGGTCCAACGCGGCGAAGCGACATGGCCGCGTAGTCGAGCAGGGCCGCTTCGTGGACCGCGACGTGCGGGCCGGCCTCCGGCGTGCCTGTATGATCGGAAAAGGCAAGCGTGAGCGGTGTGTGCAGGGCGTATCCGGCGTCGCTCAGGCGCGTCTCCTGGTATAGCTGCTCGTATCGATCGGCCTCGTACGCCCGAATCCACCACGCGGTCGGGTTGCCGGCGAAGCGAAAGGTTGTCAGCTCATCCTCAATCTGAAATCGACCGAGACCCGTCTGCTCGGGCCATTCGTATCGAAGGCCGAGTCCCTCGTTGAACATGCGGAGGACGAGGACCATCCGACGCGAGTCCGGTTGGTCGGCGGATTCGGTCAGCCGAATGCGTGCCTGGCGGTGATGATCTCGAACCGTACGCGTCGCTCCCCAGGGTTGCGTCCACGTTCGGTCGCGCGTCACCGTGTCGACCCCGGCGATCGTCATATCGACGCCGAGCGTGTCACCGTCTGCGAGTACGACGCCAAGGCGGGAAGGGGCGATGATCCGACGGCCGTCCCGGGTAAGTTCATACCGCAGGGCGCCGTCCGACTCGGTACTGACGATAGCTTCGAGCCGTCCATCCGGCGAGGCCAAGACGACGCGACCCGCCTGGGCATCGGCGCAATCCGGCGTGTACCCCATCGCAATCATTAGAACGAGAAGGAGAGACGAGATGAGACGCATGGTGAGCGATCAATTGGCAGGGAGACTGGGGGCTTAATGTCGAATACCGACATACGAAAGTCGAATGATGTGCGCTGAATCGTGATTGTCGACGTGAGGAACAGGGAAGGAAACGGGGGAGGAACCAGCGCTCCGGGCGTTCGCGTCACGGTCCCTGCCATCGACGATGGTGAACGGTGGTTTTCAATTCCCGAATCCATCCCAGCACCCATCCCTGAATCCATCCCCCATCCGGTTCGTAAGGGCGATTGCACGCCGGCTGGACCGATTCGTGTCCCGGTTCCAGCGTCGATCCCTTTCTGTGAATCCAGACGTTCTTATGGCTCCTTCCCCCAACACCCCACCCCCACTGAGCCACGAAGAGGAAACCATTATCGCGTTCTCCCACCTGCTGGAAGAGGAAGAATTGCCTCCTGAGGCCCGCGCCTCCGTACCGGTGCCGCCGCCGTCGACGGACGATGTCGTGACGCGCGGTGTGGACGAGCTAAGCGCGCAGATCTGGGACTGGGCCGAGCAGTTCCCTGCTGTGGATCAGGCCCTGACGGATCGTCTGGCGGAAATGGATCCTGGAGAAGAGGATGACTCGTCCGTGGCCGGCATGGACGCTGGCGATATCTCGCTCCCCGGAGAGGGGGCGGGAGGGCCCGCGAAGGCTCCAGAAGCGGATCGGCCCGGTGTTGACGAGCCCGGCACGAGTCAGGTCGGAGGCCAGGGCTTCCGGCAGCCTGGACAGGGGGGACGCGGCACACGCAGCGGGCGGAGTGGAATGACGGGCGATCGCCCGGGCTCTCCCCGTGACGCCGCCGCTTCGGATCTCGAGGATACGGAAGGGCTGTACGTCCTCCGAAACGCCGTCAACCTCGCCCGCGACCTGGCCCGGGGCATGCGCGACCGCGGGTAGCCAAGGATCTGTACCCCGTCAGGCGGGCCACAAACTCCGAATCACCCCGGCACCTTTCTACCTCACCCCGCGCGCACGCATCTCCGCCGTTTCTTCCTGCACCTTCTCCTCAGTCTTCCCCTTTCCGTCCTCGTTCCCGGCCTTGCCACGTCGTCGGACCTGCCGGAAGGGCGCTGGACCGGCACACTCACGCCGATGAATCACCCGGAGATGAACATGCCCATCGGATATGACGTGGCGACCCGGGAAGGGAGCCTGCACATCGACGTAATCACCGCGGAGGATCGAGCTCTGCCGGCCAACGACGTTCGGATAAAGAGGATACCCTTCTGTTTTGCTTTCGCGAGCCGGAAAAACGGATCATACTCTCGTGACGCCCGGGTCGAATCGGCGCGGATTCGATTGCCTTCGCCGGGAGGTGCCGCGATGCTAACGGGAAATGGGCGCGATTCACGATGCGCCTGCCGGGACTGGCAGGCTCCGATGAGAGCTGACGCACCCCGTCCGCGACGAGTCATGCATCCACACCCCCCCGGCCGGCCCAGAAAACCCAAACACCTGAACCCCCAACCCACCCGCAGTTTCTACTTCGATGCCGGATTCGAATGTACATCCAGCGGACTGTTTCAGGTAAAAAATACCGATTTGAGTGATGTTCAATGCATAGAGAGGCGGATTTTCCACCATCCTCTTCGGTCTTCGGATGAATCCAGGCGTGGCAGGAATGTTGAACCTGTGTCGGGCGACTCTCTCCGTGTAGACTTACGCCGCGCTTTGTATGTCCCGTTCGACGTCGTCCTCCGAGTCACAGACTTCTCGCTCCGTGCCGTCTGAAGGCTGGCGCAGATACGTGCCGCCGATCCTTCGGTCAACCGACGGACTGCTCCGGTACTACGTGGCGGTGCTACCGCTCGTCGTACCCGCGGCGCTGCTGCTGGTGATCGGTGGGGAATACGCCCTGTACGGAGCGTATGCGACCGTGGCGATCTTCGTGGGGGTCTCGATCGCGTACTCCGTGTGGCTCTGGCGCTCGCTTCGCGCAGTGCAGGACCCCGACGAGGCACAGCGGTCGCGTGGGCGAATACGAAACGACCGGCCGGGACACCCTTCATCGCCCCGAGGCCCGGGCGATCGGCCGCGCGTCCGACAGTAGCAACGGCATCCACCGCTACGAGACTCATCCAAACCTCCATAGCCACGGTAGAGAAATGGACTAAGCCTGTGATCCGGAAGGATGATGCTCGAGGTCCGCGGGCAGGGGATGTTAGAGGCAGTTTCCCCCCTCGCCCCCCTGAAGCATCCCCCCTTCGGCCATGTCCGCTTCTGCCGCTTCGCGGTCGCGATCCTCGGACGCGTCCCGCCGCACGCTCTGGCCCGACCCTCCCGCCTCTGCCGTTCGGTCCGTGCCCGTACGCACGGGCACGAATCCATCGGTCGCCCGAACGGCAACCGCCCGTTCTGGCACTGCTCCGGCCGTCGGCGCCTCTCCCGAGGCGTCGCCGTCATCCTTCCTGCATGACGATCCGAGTCAGCGGTCGTCTGCGCTCCTGCTGATGTCCGTTCCTAAAATCATTCGCCGGCTTCCCGGGCTTTCGGATCGCCAGCGGGAGACGTACCCGAGATGGGCTGTCGAATACCTTCGGTGGCTGGCGTGGCAGGACGAGGTGCCCGGGTCCGCAACCACGGAGACATTCCTCCGGCGAATGCGGACGCGTGGCGCGATTGAGGACGCCATTCTGGCTGCACGCGAGGCGCTTACGTTTCTCCACGACGTGGTGCTCCGCGTTCCGTCGCGGCGACCGTCCGTGCCGGCGCACAAGGACGAGTGGAGCCGGGACGCGCGCGAGATCGTGCTACGGCAACTCAACAGACCGTATCGGCTGATGGCGAGGCTCATTTTCGAGGCCGGGCTCTCCCCCACGGAGGCGGCGCATCTTCGAACGGGTGACGTTCACGTGCAGCCGGCCATGGGCGGCGACGCGGAAATAGTGGTCCGCGATGTCCGCGGGCGGTGCGACCGGATCGTAAGGATCAGTTCCGAACTGGCCGACGCCCTGCGCGTGCAGCTATCCCGTGTTCGCACGCTGCACCGGGACGACCGCGAGGCCGGCCACGGATGGGCTCCCGTGCCGCCCAGCGTGGAAGCGCATTTTCCCGGTACAGGCGACGGGTGGGAGTGGCAGTTCGTCTTTCCTCACGACCGCCGCGAGATGAATCCGGCGACCGGCCGGGAGGAACGGGGCACCGTCGGTTCGCGGCACGTCGTCGCGACGATGGAGGCGGTGCTGCATGCCGAAACCCGGGCAATCAAGGTCGACGCGTAAGAAGGATCATACCCGGGATGCCGCCCCAGTCCTAACGCATGCTCCAGGCGGAGCGTGGCCGTCGTGTGAGGCATTATTCGCGCTGCCACATGCGCGTCAGTCGATATCGATTTTGACCTTGATCCCGCTGCGTTTGAGCTGCTTCTGCAGATCCTCCGCGATCTTCTTCTCGACGGTCCCGGTAAAGATCTTGCTGAAGAGCCAGGTCATGATCCCCTGCTTCCGGGCGGCACGACTGGTGTCTTTCAGGTCAATTTTGATCCGGTTCGCCCCGCTGGGCGTCACGTCGGCTTCAATATCACCGGATTCCAGGCTCTGTTTCAGCCGTTTGGCGATCTCGTTGCGCACACGGCCGCCGATGTCGACGCCCATCGACTGCCCGGCCGACACGGACACGTGCCCGGAGTGACGGTTGGCGATCTCTTTAATATTGCGGATGGTTAGCTCAATCATGCGGACGTACGGCAGGAAGAGTCGAAATCGGGAACGATGATGTCACGCGCATCCGGGAGATGCGTTCGGACGGTCCTTCTCTACGCAGCGTTTTGACGGCGGATTCGCGTCCAGACCGCGACGGGCCGCCTGTGTCTTCAGGCGACAACGGCGGCGTACCGGAATCGCGGCGTAGAGCGACGCGGAACGGAATCCAGAAGTGCGTAGGGCATGCTCCAAACCCCTTGTCTTCGAGCCCTTTGGCCGATTTGTTACCGATTCTCGGTGAACGCGCGCGGGTACCCTGCGTGTATATGCTACCAGCGTTCTGCGCACCGTCCAGTCCCACTGTCCCCGGGGAAGGAAGCGCCTTCGTGTCGCTCGGTCGACTCTGCACACTCACTGGGCGCAACCGTTTCTATGCCTCGTTCGACCACGCGGAACGCGATTACGTTTGGCGGCCTCATTCAAGGGTCCGACGACTACCAGTGGCTGATCGCAGATGCGATCCGCGATGTCGACACGGGTGGCCGTGGAGGGGTCCCGCTGCACCGGTGGACGGTCACCACGGAGTCCGAGCACACCGCCTCCGTATACTATGTGGCCCGTGCTCACGGTGCGCGATGGCACGCCTTCGCTCCCACCCCGCACCTTCTCGCACATGCCATCCGCGTCGGCTTCCCACGCGCCATGCGCCGGCAGCTTCGTCCCGACGTCGCAGAAACCGGTCGCCCCGGCGGCGACGGAGGCAAGGCGACGGACGCGCCACCGCACGTCGCGCCCTGACCGCTCCCGCTCCGTCTCACCGTCTGAACGAACGTCTCGGTACATTCAGTACCGAGGCGTTTTCTTATGTCGCGTCTACGCCGTTGGCACGGAGCTCCACCGCCCGTTCGTACGGGCCGCGAATGGCTACGCCGCGTCCCTGAATGACCGTCGAGACCCGGGGAAACGTTTCCCCGGGCGAACGTTCGACGCCTATAGCTTTCCTGTCGCGCACACCGTACCTATTCACGCGTTCGCCTCAATGTCCGACGCCGCCCCGGACGACGATTCCGTGCACGAGTCCTCCGCGTCCCAGGAATCCGTGTCGCAGGAATACAAGGCGCAGGACAGCACATCTCCGTGGAGCACCGCTCCGTCGTCGGCCACGCCGGTGAAGCGGTCCGTGCCCCAGGGTCAGAGAGAACCCGACTGGCGAACCCGACTTCGCAACCGGTGGCGAGAGGTGACGCCCCCACAGTTCTTCGTCGGGTCCTTCCTGCTTCTCATTGTGCTGGGGACCGTCGGGTTCCAGGTGCTTCCGGGGCTGTACACCGGTTCGGGGCTGTCCTGGCTCGACGCCCTGTTCACAGCAACCAGCGCCGTCTGTGTGACCGGCCTGATCGTCGTCGACACGGCGACCTACTTCACCACATGGGGGCAGGCCTACATTCTGATTCTGATTCAGCTCGGCGGCCTCGGAATCATTTCGTTTACGTCGATTATCATCGTGGCGCTCGGCAAACGCATGTCGCTGCGCCAGGAGTCGATCGCCACCGGCCCGTCGAGCGTCGTTCGCGACATCGACTATCGCGACCTGACGCGCGCGGTCTTCCGCTTTACGCTCGGGATCGAAATGGTCGGTGCCCTCGGCCTGTATGCCGCGTGGGTGCCGCAATTCGGGTGGGGCGGCGCCGTCTGGCCGTCGATCTTTCATTCCGTCAGCGCCTTCTGCAACGCCGGCTTCTCGACGTTCACGACGTCGCTAATGGGGTTTCAGATGAACGTACCCCTGCTTATCATTGTGATGATTCTCATCATCGTCGGCGGGCTTGGCTTTCTCACCCTCGAGGAGCTCTACCTCTGGAACCGAGGCCGTTCGCCCGACGGCGGACGGTTCCGCCTGTCGATTCACTCGCAACTGGTCCTCGGCACGTCCGCTCTGTTGATTGTCGCCGGCTGGTTTGCGTTCACCGTGTTCGAGTGGCACAACACCCTCGCCGACCTCCCCTCCTGGGCTCGGGTGACGAACGGTCTCTTCGCCAGCGTGACGACACGAACGGCCGGGTTCAACACGATCGACTACGCTGACACGCGAGCTCATACCAATTTCCTCACGATCCTCTTCATGTCGATCGGCGGGTCGCCGGGGTCGACGGCAGGGGGGCTCAAGACCACGACGTTCGCCATCCTGGGCCTCGTGGCCTGGGCTCGCCTGCGGGGGATGGCCACGGTGAGCATCTCAAACCGCTCGATCCCGGAGCCCACCATTCAAAAAGCGGTTGGACTGTTCGTGACCGGCCTCGCGATTCTGACCGTGAGCATCTTCCTCTTCTCCATTTTCGAAATGAAAGGCATCGGCGAGGCAGTGTCACACGGCACCTTTCTGGCCGTGCTGTTCGAGGCGGTGAGTGCGTTCAACACGGTCGGTCTCTCCGCCGGCATAACCGGCGACCTCACGATTTCCGGTCGGTGGACGACCATCGTCCTCATGTTTATCGGCCGCGTGGGCCCGCTCACCGTCGCCGCAGCGATGTCGCAGCCCCGGAAACCCATCGTCGGCGGCTTCCGGTACGCCCACGAAGACGTCGCCGTCGGGTAGTCCTTTTAGGTGTGAATGTATGAATGTGCTAATGTGTGGATGCTTGTAGATTATTGTTCTGGCTCGTCCGTTTCGGCCGCAACGCCCAAACGCCCCAACGCCTAAACGCCCCAACGCCCCAACGCATCAACGCCCAACCGCCCACCTATGAAGCGATTCGTCATTGTCGGTCTCGGAAATTTCGGATCGGGCGTCGCAGAGGCGCTGTATCGGCGTGGGCATGATGTGATTGCGATCGATGTCAACGAGGATGCAGTCGACCGGATCGCGCCGCATGCGTCCCGTCCTGCGGTGGGCGATGCGCGGCAGAGCGAGGTCCTCAAGCAGGCGGGTGCGGCCGATGCCGACACAGCGATCGTGAGCACGGGCGACGACATGACGGCATCGATGCTCGCCGTGCTGGCGCTGAAGGACCTGGGCGTGGACGATATTTACGTGAAGGTCGTTTCCGGGGACCATGCCCGCATCATGACAGCGCTCGGGGTCTCCGAGACGATTTTTCCCGAGCGTGAATCGGCCTTCAATCTGGCCAGCCGGGTGTCGGAGTACGGCGTGCTCAACTACGTCCGGATGGCGGGCGACGTGTCGGTGCAGGAGATGGTGGTGCTGGACGAGTGGCGGGGCAGGACGCTCCGCGAGATCGGCGTTCGCAACCGGTTTCACCTGACCGTCGTCGCGATCCACGACACGGAGAACGACGAGGTGTCCATCCCACCTGACCCCGATGAGCCGCTGGCGGCCACCGACACGCTGCTTCTGGCGGGAACGGAAGAACGGCTCGAAGAACTGGCCAACATGGCCGACGAGGAGATCCGAAACCGCCTGGAGGAGTGACTCGGGTCGGGATCTGCCTGTGCCGCGAGATCGCGAGAGAGGATGTATGGAAAATTGAACGGAGCCGAAGGGCGTTCGTTGGCGTTTGGACGCATCGTCATCTTTTTTGCAGACCGGTCCGGCGTCCGCGGGCCGCGATTCTCTCCAGCAAGCCCTGTCCGATCGTCCATGCAAACCATTGTCGTAGGTGCCGGCGAAGTCGGCTTCGACGTTGCCCATCTCCTCGCCCTCGAGCAGCACGACGTGACCGTCATCGATGTTGAGAACGACGTCCTCCAGCGCGTTCGCAACAAGCTCGACGTGATGACGATCCAGGGCAACGGGACGTCGGCGATGGTGCTGGAGGAGGCCGGCATCCGCGACGCCGACATGCTGATCGCGGTGACGGCCATCGATGAAGTCAACCTGATCGCCTGCATGATGGCCGACCGGCTGGGGGTCCCGACAACCGTGGCCCGCACCCGGTCTGACGAGCTCGCGCGGACGCATTCCGTACTGGAGGCGGAAGACTTCGGGATCGACGTCGTGATTCACCCAGAGGAAAGCGCGGCGGCCGAGGTGGCCCGCCTGATCAAGCGGGCCGGCGCAACGGACCTGCTCACGTTCTGCGACGGACACCTGAACCTCGTCGGCATGCGACTGGACGAGGACGCGCCGGTCGTCGGGAAACAGCTTCGAGATGTCGTGCACGAGCACCCGGAGCTCGACTTTCGGGTGCAGGCGATTGTCCGGGGTCTGCATACCGTGCTACCGGGCGGCGACGAGGTGCTCCGCGCCAACGACCAGGTGTTCGTGCTGACGCGGCCGAAGTACGTCACGCCGGTTGCCCGGGTGATGGGGAAAGGCAACGTGAGCATGAAGAACGTCATGATCCTGGGCGGGACGCGCGTGGGCGCAGCCGTGGCGGATCGCCTGTCGAGCCACGGTGGCATGCGGATCAAGCTGATCGAGCCGGATCAGGCAACCGCCGAACGGCTGGCCGAGCGCCTGAACGACGTCCTCGTGCTTCAGGGCGACCCGACCGACATGGACCTGCTCGTTCGTGAGGGTCTGGGTGAGATGGACGCCTGTGTGGCCGTGACCGATGATGAGGAGTCCAACCTCGTGGCCTGTCTCATGGCCAAGCACCTGGGCGTCTACAAGACCGTCGGTTTGCTGTCGAAAGTGGCGTACATTCCGATCAGTCAGGCGATCGGCCTCGACGCGGCTGTGAGTAAAAAGCTCGCCGTCTCGCGCGAGATTCGCCGCTACCTGCGGGGCAAGCACGTCCTGAGCGTCGCCACCGTCCATGGCCTCGACGCCGAGGTGCTCGAGATCAAAGCTGAACCCGGATCGCGGGCCACCAAAAGAGCCCTCCGCGAGCTCGACCTGCCCCGTGGAATCATGATCAGCGCCGTCGAACACACCGACAAGACGGAGATCGCTACCGGAGACACACACATCCAGGCTGGCGACACGGCCATTGTCTTTGTGCTTCCCCAGAACGTGACCGCGGCCGAGAAGCTCTTCAGTGCGTGATCCCCGCGTCGCGCACAAACCCTCTTCCTCACCGATTGCCCGTCCGCTCGTGGTCCTGAACTGGAATGTCGTCGCCCGAACGCTCGGTGGACTGCTCCTTTTCCTGTCCGTCGCCCTTCTCATGCCGGCGGCCGTAGGCGCGATCTACGGGGAGCCGTCCGCATGGAGCTTTCTGGTGAGCGCCGCCATCGCCGTATCGATCGGCGGCGTATCGTGGTACACGCTCGGGACGCCGGGGCGGGAAGACGTGGGCGCGCGGGAAGGGTTTGCTATTGTCGCGTTGTCGTGGATCGTGCTCTCACTCATCGGCGCGCTGCCGTTTGTGCTCGGCGGTGTGCTGGAGTCGTACACGGATGCTTACTTCGAAACGGTCAGCGGATTTACGACGACGGGTGCCACTATCTTCGGCGGGGAGAACACACCGCCGATCGAGTCGATGCCGAACGCCTTTCTCTTCTGGCGCAGCCTCGCCCACTGGCTCGGCGGCATGGGGATTATCGTGCTAACGCTTGCGATCTTGCCCATCCTCGGCGTCGGCGGCATGCAGCTCTTCAAGGCGGAGGTGCCCGGACCGTCCGCAGACAAGCTGACGCCTCGTGTGCGGGAGACGGCACGCCGCCTGTGGCTCATCTACGTCGGCATCACCGCCGTCGAGGTGCTGGCCCTCCTGCCGGTAATGAACCTGTTCGATGCCGTCAACCACGCCTTCGCGACGATGGCTACAGGCGGGTTTTCGACGGAGAACGGCTCCATCGGGCAATACGATTCCGCCTACGTGGACGGCGTGATCACGCTCTTCATGTTTCTGGCGGGGATGAACTTCGCGCTGCACTACCGCATGCTTCGCGGCAAAGCCATCACGGTTTTTCGGGACGAGGAGCTCCGGGTCTACGCCGGCATCACCCTGGGTGCGACGACGCTCATCGCCCTTGCGACCTGGTCCCCGACCGCAGGCTGGTTCGCGGCCGATGCAGCGGCTACGGCGTACTCGTCGATCGGCGAGGCCATCCGGTATGCGTCCTTCCAGTCGGTCGCCATTATCACGACCACGGGTTTCGGAACGGCCGACTACGAGTTGTGGCCCACGCTGGCGATCGGCACGGTCTTCCTGCTGTTCTTCATCGGCGGCATGGCGGGGTCGACCGGCGGCGGCGTGAAGGTCGTCCGTCACGTGCTGCTCGTCAAGAACTCGTTCCGGGAGGTCAAGCAGCTCGTTCACCCGCAGGCCATCCTTCCGATCCGCCTCAACGGCAAGGTCGTCCCGAAGGACGTGATGGGAAATGTGCTCTCGTTTATCGTCCTCTACCTCGGTCTGTTCTTCGCCGGGACGCTCGTCATGGCCGCGCTCGGGCTCGATCTCATGAGCGCGTTCGGGGCAGCGCTTTCCTGCATCGGCAACATCGGCCCGGCCTTCGGCACGATGGGACCCACGGAGAACTACGCCCACGTCCCGGCGCTCGGAAAATGGGTACTGTCCTTCCTCATGGTCGCCGGCCGCCTGGAAATCTACACCATCCTGATCCTCCTCGCCCCGACGTTCTGGCGACGGTAGGGGTGGGTTTGCGAATTGAGGATTGGGAAGTGGGGATCGGGGGTTGCGTACATTGATGCGTTGGTACGTTGATGCGTTGGTACGTTAGCACACGCTAACACATTCAGACCTTAACACATTCACAGGTTAACACATCCGTAACGCCGGACGGTTACTGACTCTTGGCGTTGCCCCCTACCATTCTCTCGAACCAGTAGACAGAGTCCCGGCTGCGTCCTATACTTGCTATCACCCAGCCATGCGGGCCGGTAGATGTGTCCGCGGGGCCGTCGCCACTTTCTTTCGACATCCGACCCGTCCCTCATCGTGATTCGATCGTTTGCGTCCCATCGCCTTCTCTCCGCGGTCTTCGCCGTCGTCGTGACCGCGCTCCTGATCGCCGGCTGCGGCGGACAGGACACCGACCCCGCTGCCGAGACACCGTCTGAACAGCCGGCGTCCACGCCGCTCGACATTACCGCAGATGCCGGTGTCGGCGAACCGGAATGGGTCGACGACGTCGTGATGTACGAGATCTTCGTCCCGGACTTCTCCGAGGAAGGGACGTTTCAGGGCGTGGTCAATCGACTGGACTCGCTCAAGGCCATGGGCGTCAATACGCTCTGGCTGATGCCCATTCATCCGGTGGGGGAAGAGCGGGCCAAGACCGACATCGGGCCGCTGGGCTCGCCGTACGCGGTCAAAGACTACAAAGCAGCCAATCCCGACTACGGCGGAGATGAAGGCTTCCGCACCCTCGTCGAGGAGGTGCACAGCCGCGACATGTACATCATCATCGACTGGGTCGCCAACCATACCGCGTGGGATCATCCGTGGGTCAGCGAGCACCCGGAGTACTACACCGAGGGGCCCGTCGACGGCCGCTTTACGTATCCGTTGCTGGACGGAGACACGACGGACTGGACCGACGTCGTCGACCTCAACTTCGAAAACCGCGAGATGCGGACGAAGATGATCGACGCCATGAAGTTTTGGGTCGAGGAGTACAACGTTGACGGGTTCCGGTGCGACGTCGCCCACCAGGTGCCGCTCGACTTCTGGAATGCGGCCATCGACACGCTGGAGACGGTACGCCCCGTCCTCATGCTGGCCGAGGCCGCCGAGCCGGAGATGCACAGCGTCGGCTTCGACCTGACCTACGCCTGGCCGTTCTACGGCGCCATCAAGCGCGTCTGGGAAGAGGACGCCCCGACATCCGAGCTTCTCACTCAGGTCGACACGACGCTCGAGGATCTGCCCGGCGCCAGCCGTAGACTCCGCTTTACCACCAACCACGATGAGACCGCCTGGGACGCATCACCGCTCGACATCTTCGGGGGCGAAGAAGGATCGGAGGCGGCCTTCGTGCTCGCAACCAGCTTCCCCGGCGTTCCGCTCGTCTACAACGGACAGGAGCTCGGCGTGGAAGACACCATCTCCTTCTTCGAAGCCACGCCGTACGACTGGTCGAAGCAAAGCGAGCTACGTGACTTCTATCGTGACTACCTGCAGTTCTACAGCACGTCCGATGTGATGAAGAACGGGGACTTCGACATCCTCACGCCGGATGCGGAGGACGCGGTGGTCTTTTCCCGGGCCACGGAGGAAGACGAGCTGCTCGTTGTCGTGAACGTCCGCGGCGAGGAGGTCTCGCTCACCCTGCCGTCCGAGTACGCCGAGCAGTCTCTGGTCGATGTGATGACGGACGCATCGGTCAGTGGGCCGGAGCTAACGCTGGAGCCGTACGGGTACCACCTTCTGCGCGTCGGCGAATAGCGCCCGGTGCATCTCGAAGGCGACGTGGCCATTCTGAAACGGACGGATGCCCGTTGCGACCGAATCCAGGCGTCCCGCCCCGCTCACCCGGGCCGGGACGCTTTTTTGTTGGAGCACCGAGCGAACCGAGCGACGTTTTCACGGACCGCCCACCCGACAACCACAACACCAAAAGAGTCCGACAACGCTGACCCCTGAACATATTCTACACGCGACATCGTTACGCATCGGCAACGGCGGGCGGTGGCGGCCCCGCCCGATGCACTGTATGTTCTGGACGTGCATTGCCTCCCGATGTGGATCGGCAGTGTTGACGGCTTCCCCTTGATGACGGCTCCCGCTTATGCCTCGATGGAAAGGACTCGACCTCGAAACCGAAGGAACCGGCATTTCGCGCCCCCTCAGCCGGCAGGTCAACCTGGTGGGCGGGATGCTCGGAAAGATTGCCCGAGAGCAAATGGGGGACGACGTGTTCGAGCGCGTCGAGTCGCTCCGGCTGCTGTGTAAGCGGGCCGAGCGAAACGACGACCCCCAGCTTCGCAAGGAGGCGGCGGAGCGAATTTCCGAGATGACGCTCGAGGAGATCGTCCAGGTCCTTCACGTTTACACCTCCTTCTTTCACCTGGTAAACCAGGCCGAGCAGCAGGAGATCATCCGGATCAACCGGGAGCGGGCGCGACGGTCTGGTCCGGGGGACTGGCCGCTCGGCTCCGGGGACGGCCACGTAGATGAAACGCCGCGGTCGGAGTCGATCGATGAGGCGATCTACCGGCTCAAGCAGGGCGGCGCGACGATCGACGAGGTGCTGGACTGGTTTCATCGCCTCGACATTGCGCCCACGCTCACGGCCCATCCGACCGAGGCGCGGCGCCGGACGGTGCTCCAGAAGCAGCAGCGCATCGCCGGGCTCCTTGCGACGCTGCAGAGTCCGGACGCGACGCCCGACGAGCGGTCCACAACGCTCGACGAGCTCTACGATCAGATCGCCTTCCTCCTCGGGACGGACGAAATTCGCTCCGAGCGCCCGACGGTTCAAGAGGAGGTCGAACAGGGCCATTACTTCGTCCACGGCGGTATTTGGGACACGATTCCTCGCATCCACCAGGACGTGCAGCAGGCCCTGCGTCGCCACTACGACACGACGGCGGACGTTCCGGCTTTTCTGACGTACCGGTCGTGGATCGGGAGCGACCGGGACGGCAACCCGAACGTCACCCCGAACGTGACGCGCTGGACCTTCGCGCGCCAGCGACGAACCACGCTCGACCATCTCCTGGAGGAACTCGACGACCTGCGAGACGACCTCAGCCAGTCGCGCAACCAGACCGACGTGTCCGATGCGCTGCTTGCCTCCATCGAGGCGGACGCACGGCAGATCACCCTCGACGGCGACACGCTCCACCGCTACCGGAATGAGCCCTACCGCCTGAAGCTTGCCTACATCGAACATCGACTCCGCGCCCTCCGCGACGCCGTCCCCACGGGCGAAACAGTGGATGCCGCCGACATCGCTCGCCTGATTGCCGGCCCCCCCGAGCATGCCTACGACGCGAATGCGCTGGCCGACGATCTGCAACTGATTGCCGAAAGCCTGGAGCAGCACGGCGTGCAGGACGCGGGCCGGACGGGTCGCCTCCATCGCCTCCGGGTGCTCGTGGACACGTTCGGCTTTCACCTGGCCGCTCTGGACGTGCGCCAGCACTCGGGCGTGCACGAGGAGGCGCTGACCCAGATGCTTCGCCATGCCGGCGTGACGGATGATTATGCGGCACTGTCCGAGGAGGAAAAGCTGACGATTCTCCGCGCAGAGCTGTCCAACCCGCGCCCGCTGGTCCCGCGAGGCGCCGACCTGCCGCATCCGGCCGGCACGCTCCTCGAGGTGTTTCGCACCCTTCGCATCATGCTGAAGGTCGACCCCGATGCCGTTGGGGCGTACATCGTGAGCATGACGCACTCGGTCAGCGACCTGCTGGAGCCGATGTTGCTGGCGAAGGAGGCCGGCATCGGCCGCGTGGAGTCGGTGGATGCCGATACCGACGCGTTCGTGTGCCCGATGGACTTTGTCCCGCTTTTCGAGACGATCGAAGATCTCGACGCCGCCGACGATCGCATGGAGGCGCTCTTCACGGACGACCTGTACGCCGCCCACCTCGCCCGCCGCGACGGCTTTCAGGAGATCATGCTCGGCTACTCCGATTCGAATAAAGACGGCGGCTACTGGATGGCCAACTGGGCGCTGCACAAGGCCATTTACCGGCTCGGCGTCGTCTGCGACGACTACGACATCGACCTCTGCCTCTTCCACGGTCGCGGTGGGACGGTCGGGCGCGGCGGCGGCCACACGTACCAGGCCATCCGCTCCCTGCCGGCCAACGTGCACAACGGGAAGATCCGCTTCACCGAGCAAGGGGAGATCATCTCCTTCCGGTATGCCCTGCCCGAACTTGCCCGCCGACACGTCGAGCAGCTCGTCAGCGCGACGCTCACGGCGACGGCGCGGTCCGCGGGCGATCGCGCATCCGACGGGCCGGTGGGGCTGGCTGAACGGGAGACGGAGATTGCCGCGTTGCTGGATGAGCTGGCCGCACGCGCCATGGAAACCTATCGGGCCATGATCGACGACCCGGACTGGTGGCCGTGGTATACGGAGGTAACCCCGATCGAGCACATCTCCCGCCTTCCGATCGCCTCCCGGCCCGTCTCCAGGTCCAGCGACGAAGAAGTCCACTTCGAGGACCTGCGCGCCATCCCCTGGGTCTTTGCCTGGACGCAGGCGCGCTACATCGTGCCGGGCTGGTACGGGACGGGGGCCGCGCTGGCCGATGTCCTCGCGGAGGTGGACGGGGCGCTGGACATGCTCCGGCACTGCTACCGCGAATGGCCCTTCTTTACCGCCGTTCTCGACAGCGCACAGCGGGAGATGGCCCGCGCGCGGCTTTCCATTGCACGGCACTACGACACGTCGCTTCGGACCGGGCCGACGTCGTTTCACGAATCGATTGAAACCGATTTTCAGCGGGGGCGGGACGCCATCCTCACGATCACCGGACAGGATGAGTTGTTCGACAACACGCCGGTGTTGCAAAAGTCCATTCGCCTCCGTAACCCGTATACGGACGTGCTGAATCTCCTGCAGGTCGAGCTCATCGAGCGGGATCGCGCAACCGCATCAGAGAACGGGCACAGTAAGGCGCACCGCGAATCCCTCCGGACGGCGCTCTTTCTAAGCATCAACGGCATCGCCGCCGCCATGCAGAGCACCGGCTGAGGCGTCCGGACCGGCCGACGGCATCGCTGCTCGCAACAGGCCGGAACAAGCCGCTCAACCGTGCGCTACAACGGGCCAAATTACACCGCCGGCGAGAGGGGTCGCGCACGTAGAGCCCGCCGCCAGCGGTTCCCATATCCTGCCCGTCTTCCGATTGTTGCCAACCATTGACGAGGGTGGAGCCATGTCCGATGACCCGACGCCAGGAGGAAGCGAGCGCCAGCCCGATCCGGCCTCGCCCGACGTTTCAAAACCAAGGCCCGAGGCCGTCCCGACAATAGCTTACGGCACGGCGGCCTTCGCGGACGCGGTCAACCAGCTACCATCCGTCTCGTCCGGGCACGGGGAGCACGGTATCATGATCGTGTTTCATGATGGAGACCGGCCCAGCCGCCAGCAGGCGCTGGCGCATCTCACCGAGCACGCCACGCCGACGGTTCATCAGTTTCAGGTGCCCATGCTTCTGGGAGAACGGCGCATTCACACGCAGAATGCGCTGCGCAAGGCCTTTGACCATGCCGCCGAAGAAGACGCGGTGCTTTACTTTGAAAACGTGGACGCGCTGTTTGCCCACGTGCATTCCGAAGGCCCGGACATCGACGGCGAGGCCGAGCCGACGACGGTCGAGTACTTTCTGGACCGGGTCGATGCGTACTATGGCCTCGTGATTCTCTGCGTCGATCATCCGGACCATGAGACGAGGATTCGGCGGTACACGCCCCCGGACCTCGTCGTCACCTTCGGCGACGAGGCGTGAGCGACGCGAGCCGTCGATCGATGGCCTCCTGCAACCCTCACGGTCTCTGATACGTAGTGCGGTCGAACCGACGACACATCCCGCGATGCTGATGGACGCGGAGAGGTCCCTTCCTTCTTTCCCTCACATATCGACTCGACTCGATGCGTAGCAAAGGAACGATTGTTCTCGTCATCCTCGGTCTCCTGCTTCTGGTGGGCGGCTGCGGCGGCGTGAGTTCGTATAACAGCATGGTGCAGCAGCAGGAATCAGTGCGCCAGGCCTGGGCCAACGTGGAGTCCAATTACCAGCGGCGGGCCGACCTTATCCCGAACCTCGTCAACACCGTGCAGGGCGCGGCCGACTTCGAGCAGGAGACGCTGACGGAGGTCACGGAGGCGCGTGCTCGGGCGACGTCGGTCCAGATCGACGCCGAGGATCTCGACAACCCGGAAAAAATCCGGCAGTATCAGCAGGCGCAGGGCGAACTCGGGCAGGCGCTGGGCCGGCTCTTGATGGTGTCGGAAAACTACCCGACGCTCCGGGCGACCGAGCAATTCCAGACCCTGCAGGCGCAGCTCGAGGGGACGGAAAACCGCATCAACGTGGCACGCCGGGACTACAATGCGGCGGTGTCGACCTATAACACGGAGATCCGCTCCTTCCCGACGAACATCATCGCAGGAATCACCGGATTCCAGCCGCGTCAGCCGTTTGAGGCCGAGTCCGGCGCGGAGGACGCACCGACGGTCGACTTCAATTAGGGTTGCGTTCGTGCCGTCGCCCCGGCAGGTTGCGGGTCGGCCTCTGCCGGCCCCGCAGGCTCTGCTGTTCGTTCATATCGTGCTCCCCGCCCCGCCTCACCGTGCTTCGCCTTCTTCGTACCACCGGCCTGTTGCTGCTCCTGGTCTGGCTTCTCCAGCCCGCGACCGGGTTCGGGCAGCGGTTCGATATTCCGGCGCGTCCCTCCGGCCCCGTGCTGGACCGCGCGGGACTGCTCTCGGACACCGAAGAGCGGCAGCTGTCCCAGAAACTCCGCACCTACGAGTCGGAGACGTCCACGGCCATTGTCGTCATAGCCCTCCCAACCCTGGACGGAGCACCCATCGCCGACTACGCCGTGGAACTGGGGCGTGAGTGGGGTGTCGGGCAGGGAGGAAAAGACAACGGAGCCGTGATCCTGATTTCGCGGGACGAGCGGCAGATGTTCATTGCGACCGGATACGGGCTGGAGGGCAGCATCCCGGACGCCGTTGCGTCCGACCTCGTCCGTAACGTTATGCGCCCCGCTTTTCGGAAAGGCAACTTCTACGAGGGGATCGACCGGACGACCAGCTCCCTGATGCTTGCCGCCCGGGGCGAATACACCGCTTCGGAGAGGCCCGCGCGGGAGACAGGGGATGACGACGGCTCCGGTGCGCTCTTTTTTGTCCTGCTCATCATCCTTTACTTCGTGTTCACCTCCGGACGAGGCGATTCCGACGACCGTGACGGCCGGAGGCGTCGCCGCGGCGACGTGTTTATCTGGGGATCTCCCGGCGGCTTTGGCGGAGGCGGAGGAGGCGGCTTCGGCGGCGGAGGATTCGGTGGCTTCGGCGGCGGGAGCTTCGGCGGCGGCGGGGCCGGCGGTTCGTGGTGAAACGGACGCCGACCCTGCGAGCCCGCGATCCCCGTCCGATGGCGCAGCGGCGCCCTCGTGCGTGAGCGTGTCGAAACGTTCCGTGTACGGGACGCGATGATCGGAACGGACGATCCCGCGTGCGCTTTTCCTTCTACCGCTCCCGTTCCGCTCACCGACCGGTCCCGCCATGCCCGATCGTCTCGACCAGCTTCTGGACTTCTACGAGGAAGACCCGGACGACAACTTCGTGCGCTTTGCGCTCGCCCAGGAATACCTGAAGCGCGACCAGCCGGAAAAAGCCTTGGCTCTGTTCGAGGAGCTCGTGGATACGGACCCGGATTACGTCGGCACGTACTACCATCTCGGGAAGCTCTACGAGCAGCTCGGCCGCACGCCCGACGCGATCGAGACGTACGATCAGGGAATTGAGGTCGCCCGGGATCAGCGTGACACCAAGAACCTGTCCGAGCTCCAGGATGCCAAGCTGAAGGCGGAAGGCGTCGGCTTCGATTCATAACCCGGATCGGAGAAGCCGGCCCATCTGAAGGGGACGAGGACGAACCACTGCTTTCCGCCGGGCGCCGCAATTTCACGGACGCTGATACGAACGACGTTCATGCCGCCGTCTGCTATCATACGACGTTGCGTTTTGCTCGCCACGGGTGCTATGTTCGCGCTGCTGGTCGGGACTGCCGGGCCCGTTCAGGCTCAGGAACCGCAGGCGGAGTCGCCGACCTACACCGTTCAGGAGGGCGACACGCTGTTCGGGATCGCGCGACGGTTTGGCACGTCCGTCCGGGCGTTGCGGGAATGGAATGATCTGGACGGCTCCGGCATTCAGATCGGACAAACGCTCCGGGTGCGTCCTCCGTCGCCGGCGAGGTTCACGGGGGACGACACGCCCGCCCCGCAGGAAAGCGGGCAGGAGCCCTCGAGTCGACCGCCGGACACGACGGCTGCTGCTGTCGACTCCGACGGGGACCCCGGTGGCAGGGCGGCAGACTCCACATCTGCTTCCGGACGGACGACGGCGAAGTCGGGCGATACGCTCATCGACATCGCTCTCCGGTTCGGTACCACGGCCGACACCCTCTACGCCATGAACGACAGCCTCCGGGCGCCGCTGGAGCCGGGACGGACGGTCTTTCTTCCCTCGCGATTCGGCGCGCCCTCTCACACCGTTCAGCCGGGCGAGACGCTGTACAGCATCGCAGGGTCGTACGGAGTGAGCGTTCGGGCGCTGCAGACGGAAAACGACCTGGACGGGGCGACGATTCAGCCCGGGCAGCAACTGGTCATTCCCGGTCGCGCGGCCCGGGGCAACGCCGAGCCACCGGCCCCCGACACTGCCGGCGCCGTAGCCGTTTATCCGAATGCGTTTTCCGGTCGCCTCACCGCAAGCGGCGAGACCTACGATCCGGAGGCGTTCGTTGGAAGTCATCCCACGCTCCCGTACGGATCCGTGGTCCTGTTGTCGCACCCCGGTGCCCGACGGCACAGTTTCGTCCGCATCATCGATCGCGGACCGGTAGAGGACGACGTCGTCATGGACGTATCCCGTGCCGTCGCCGCACGACTCGGGCTCGATGAGAAGGATCGAACGAGCCTTCAGTTTCGTATCGTCTGGGTTGAGACCGGCCGGTAGTGAAGGGGTTGTCAGGGGGCGGCGGGTAACATCGCTCGTCTCTTCCTCGTCCGTCTCCTTCCATCCCCCGCTTCCTCCTTTACGCGCTGCTTCCTCCGTGCCTTCTTCGTCCTCAGCCGCTGATCGGACGCTTCGGTCCGCCTACTGGGCTGCGACGCGTACCGGTACCTACGGCTTTCTGAGCACGCTCCCGCTGCTTGTCGCCTACGAGGTGATGATTGCCGTGGCGAATTACGGGTCGGGGCGCCCGGTGCGGATCGGTGCGGACGTGTGGATGAAGCAGATCGTCGCTCTCTTCGGCGGGCCGGCGCCGTGGGTGCTTGCCGGTGTCGTCGTCGCCATCGGCATTGGCATTCTGGTGTATGAACGCGGATCCAACATCCCGCTACGGGCCCGGTACTTTGCCGGTATTATCGCGGAAAGCGCCGTGTACGCCCTTCTCGTGGCCGGACTCGTCGGGCAGATGGTCGCCGCCGTCTTTGCCGCCTGGCCGAGCCCGCAGATGGCGCACGATCTGTGGACGCAGCTGGCCCTCTCCATCGGGGCTGGTCTGTATGAGGAGCTCGTGTTTCGCGTGTTGCTCGTCGGTGGGCTGTTTCTGCTGTTTCGCTGGATGTTTTCCGGAGAAACGACGGCTTACGTTGCCGCGGCCGTCATCGGTGCCGGCATCTTCAGCTTCGTCCACTACGTCGGGGCGCTCGGCGACCCCTTCGCGCTGGACTCCTTCACGTTTCGCTTCCTCTTCGGCCTTGCGCTCAACGTTCTCTTTCTGCTCCGAGGCTTCGGCGTGGCCGCATGGACGCATGCGCTTTACGACATTTACTTCACGCTGGGCGTCTTCGGGTAACGGGCGGCTGTCAGATCGGCAGATGCCCGCCGCGCGGCACGGGTGTTGTCCCTCGATACCATGAAGTGGAGTACGACTCGTGGCTGCGAACTCGACAGGGTTCATCGCCCGGCCCACACTGACTCTGAGAAACCGTCTACCTTCTGTGAACACCTTCCGCACCACCGCCCTGATGGCGGTCATGATCGTGCTCTTCGCCCTGGTCGGCCGCGCTCTGGCCGGACCGGGTGGCATGATGATCGCCCTCATCTTCGCTGTTCTCATGAATGGCGTCAGCTACTGGTTCAGTTCGTCGATCGTGCTCAAGATGCACGGCGCCGAACCCATTGAACGGAGCGATGCCCCGGAGCTGTACGACATGGTCGACCGGCTGCGGCGAAATGCCGGCCTGCCCATGCCGAAGGTAGCGATCGTTCCGTCCGACCAGCCCAATGCGTTCGCCACCGGCCGCAACCCGGACCATGCCGTCGTAGCCGTGACGCGCGGCCTCATGCGCACCCTGGACCACGACGAACTCGCCGGGGTGATCGCCCACGAGCTGGCGCACGTCGAAAACCGGGACATTCTCACGTCGACTGTCGCCGCCACCCTTGCGGCTGGCGTCACGCTCCTCGCGCGATTCGGGATCTTCTTCGATCGCGGGGACCGAAACGGAATGATCACATCCCTTCTGATGCTGATCCTCGCCCCGCTCGCCGCCATGCTGATCCAGGCCGCGATCTCGCGCTCGCGCGAGTTTGCTGCCGACCGCGACGGCGCACGGATTGCCGGCTCCCCGCACGGACTGGCCAGCGCTCTTCGCAAGATCGACCGCGCAGCCTCCCACCAGCCGATGAGCAATGCCAGCGAGTCGACCTCCCACATGTTCATCATCAACCCCTTCTCCGGCGGCTTGTCCGGGCTCAAATCGCTGTTCTCTACGCACCCGCCAACGGAAGAGCGCGTCGAGCAGCTGGAGTCGATGGCGTAGCGCAGACGACCGTGCGCCTTACGGTTTGATGCGCCAGAAACACTGCGAGAGTGGGCGCGAGGAGTTCACCGGGGCGGGGCGGGCGCGCGTCCTTTCGGGCACGGGAAAATCTCTGCTGTGCGGTCCCCCTTCGCAGCGGCCCCGTCTGCCATCGCCCACGTTTCCTCCGGTGCCATGCGTCTCCCCGCGCTTTTGATCGCCACGGCCCTGGTCTTTCTCGGCGTGCTCGGGTTTAACGGGTGCACGCGCACGTCCTCGTCGCCGGAGGACCAGCAGGCTCGGGATCAGGAACGACAGATCACGCAGTTGCAGGACTGGAATCAGCGCCTCCTCGTTGCGGGGCGGCAGAAGGACGATCGGCTCCGCTCCATGACGCGCCTCGTATATAAGATGATCGACGACGTGGCCGGTGTTTCGACCCGGCAGGGGCTGGTCCGCGGCATTCGCGTGGATCAGCCGGTCTACCTGCAGTCGGAGTTTCCCCGCACGGAGCGCTCCATTCGGGCCGCAGAACGGCAATTCCTGATGTACCTGTCCGTCCTCGAGTCGACACTGCAGGAAGGGGAGCAGAAGGCGGAGCGCCTGCGACACCAGAATGAGGAAGAGGCACCACCGCCGGATCTGACCGGGGTTGTAGCGTCGCTGCGCGAAGAACTCACCGAAGCCGAGGCGCACGCCGAACGGTGGACTGCCGTGGTGGACTCGCTCTCATACGTAGCGGATTCACTCCGTCATCATCAGGCGGACGTGGAGAAGGAGAAGCGGACGCTGTTCTCGACGGTTTCGTCCCTGCAACGGGCGTACGTGCTGGCAGAGTCGGCCGCGACCCTCGAGGCAAAGGGAGTGATCGACCAGCGCTTCCTGCGCACGTCGTCGCTTCGCTCCATTCAGCCCGACCTGTTTGACGAGGTCACGATCGAAACGACGGTCGTGTCTTTCGGGGGAAGGGCGGCCACCATGCTCTCGACGCACCGGCACGCCCCGGACCTCTACACGATTGAGTCGGGCCGACTCCTTATCCACGATCCCGATGCGTTCTGGGCCCTGTCCCGATACGTCGTGCTGGAGGTGGATGCCTGACGCGAGTATGCGCGACGAACACGTGCCGGCGACCTTGCCCGTGCTTTCCTTCGAGGGCGGTAACCGGGCGTCAGTAGCTCGCCGTCAGGGAAAGCGTGGGCAACCGACCGGGGAGGGTTCGCGGTCGCATGTCGTAGCCGAACGTCGCCGGGAGGAGGCTGCGGTCGATGATATTGCGACGGTTGAGGACGTTCGAGACCTGCAGCAGGGCTCCGAGCTCCACGTTTCCAAAGGTCCGGTTGTAGCCGAGTCCCGCGTCGATATTCAGGAACGCGGGCAGGCGATCGGTGGAGGGGCGATTGAAGTTCGGCGTCGACGGGCGCTCGATGAAGCTGGCCACCCGGTTGTAGCCGACGGTCGTCCGGGCGGGGCGCGGTCCCGTCAGGTAGTCGTAGTAGGCCTTTCGGAATCCCCAGGCACGCCCCCAGATGCCCGTCCAGCTTGTCTGGAGGGAGAACCCGGCGCCGACGTCCACCTCGGCCTGCGCGTCCACGCGATGAGGCTCATTCCAGGGCGTCGGGACGCGGCGTTCGTCGAACCGGTTCGGAAACGTCCGCTCCGATCGACTGATGTGGTAGGAGACCGAGGCCTCGACGTCTTCCGATTCGTAGGCGACCCGGAGGCCGGCGCCCACAGCACGGCCGTTGCTCGACGAGATGAACCGGCTCTGGTCCGGTGTACCGGTCCCGTAGACGGCGATGCCGGACCGGAGGGCGGGATAGTCGATCGCGAGGAGGTGCGGTTGGAATTTCGCGTACGTCTCCAGGTTCACGCGCCAACCGGGCGCCGGCGTCCAGAGCCCGTCGGCGGAGAGGTGGTAGGCACGTGGGGGCGCGAGCGAGTGGTCGGTTGGCAGCCACACGCTTGCCGTCGGGACAACCGCCGAGGCTCCGTCACGGCTGATGTCGAACTGGCTGGTAAACTGCCGGTAGATGCCGCCGGCGAGCCGAACGGAATAGCCGCCAATCGGTGTGTCCGGGGCGTCGTAGCGGATGGCGAGTCGCGGCTCGGTGTAGACCGTCTGCCGGGAGGTGACGTAGGTGAGCCGGGTACCGGCCTCCAGGAACGTAGAGGTGTTCAATGCCCACTCGGCATTGGCCGCCAGAATGGCGCGCGTCGCCTCGAGGTCGTGCCGGAGGGTCGGGATAAAGGCGTTGCTGACGCGAAACTGGCTGCGAAGATACTCGACGCCCGCCTCCACGTCGATGCGGCGGTGGGCTGAGAGCCCGATGTCCAGCCGCGTTTTGGCTCCGAATTCCGCGATCCGGTTCCGGTCGTCCGGGCGCCAGAGCCCGGTGAGACCATAGGAGCCTGGGCCGCCGTCGACCGTGTCCTGCACCTCCAGCTCGCCGACGCGATACCGCGACCGCGCGTCGTAGTGGCTGCCGTACGCTTGCACGGACCCGATCGTCCGGTCTCCAATCAGCCACTCGAGCCGGGCCTGGCCGACGGTGTTATTCCAGTGATACCGGTCGTACGACGGCGCAGGTGCGGTCTGGGTGGTGCCATCGCTTGTTGGGCTCGTGCTCGTCGGGTTGTTCGGTGCCGAGGGTTCGCTGCCGACATCCGTCAGGAGGCTGGCGCCGATCGTGCTTCGCCCGTGGTACCCTGAGACGAACAGGTAGCGATACGGCGTGATCTCAACGCGCGCTGCGGCGTGCCAGTCCGAGAACTGAGCCGTCGGCTGGTGGCTGTAGCTGCTACCCGAGGCCGCCGTGCTCAGGAAGGACGCGTCGCTGGAGGGGAGCGCCGGGTAGGCCCATGCGCGCGCCAGAAGCGGGTCCAGGGACGACCAGTCCCGGATCATCTCGTGAAGCGCCGGATCCTGGTACACCTGCCACATCCCGATCCGCGCTGTCCCCATCGCGGTGACGGGGCGGCCGTAGATCGTGGTCGTCCCCTGAGCGCGTGCGTTCGTGCTCACCGGGTCCGCGCTCATGCTGACCCAGCGGGTATCCCGCCGCGTGAGGTCGTGCTCCAGCTCCACCACGCCGGACAGAAAGCTGCCTTCCATGGCCCCGTACCCGGCCTTGTGCGTGGTCAGCCGCCCGAGTGCCAGCGGGCTGAAGGCGCTGATCAGGCGACCCACGCTCACGGGGTTGCGGACCGGTGCGCCGTCCAGCACCATCTCGTGCTCGCCCGAGGCGCCGCCCTGGATGTGGAGGTCGGCGAGAGGGCTCTGCGTGGCCACGCCCATCAGGGTCCCTGCGGTCCGCGCGATGTCGCCGGTCCCGGTCCCGGCGGACGGCTGCTCCAGGTCGCCCGCTTTTGCCTCCTCGCGTCCCAGCGAGGAGGACGGCAGACGCGGCTGGAGGCCATCCACGATCACCGGCTCTGTCAGCAGCGGGCGGGGCGTGAGCTCGATCCGGCGCTTTGTCTTTTCGCCCGGTTCGACATCGACGCGTACGACGGCCATTTCATACCCGACGTACGACACCATCACCTCATGCGGGCCTTCGACAAGATCCGACAGGTGGAAGAGCCCCGATGGGTTCGTGGACGTCCCGGTCGAGGCGTCCGCGAGGATCACGTTGGCGTCGGGCAGGGGCTCGCCCGTGCTTTCGTCGACCACGACCCCGGCGATTTGCCCGTACCGCGGCTGCTGACGGGCCGAGCCGACGACGACGTAGGTGCCATTGGACGTGAGGACGTAGTCGAGACCCGTGCCGTCCAGGATGCAGCGTAGAAGCTCCCGCGGGGGCGCAGACCGGCGGGTGCAGAAAGACCGTTGGCCTCGAACCAGGTCCGTATCGTATGCGATCGAGGCCCGGGTGACGGCCGCAAACCGTTCGAGAGCGCGCGGGAGGGAGACGCCGCGCAGGGCAATGCTGTAGAGCGAATCCGTATCGGCGGCGGCGAGCGGCGGCGCGGTGTCCGACGTGTCCTGCGCCATAGCTGATCCGGCCGGTCGGACCAGGAGCCCGAGCACGGCGGCGACGAGAAGCCACGGAATGGAGGACCGAAAAGCCATCGGGACCAGTGTACGCCGAATGCGTCGGATACGGGGCGAGCGATGGAGGGGGCAGACGTCGGGCCGATGCAGATGTGCGGGCCTGGCCCTGCGGCCGCGGCGAGAAGGCGGAGTACCCGTTCGTGTTCAGAACCTGTGAACCCGCTAAAATCGAAACAGATCCCTCGGTATGCTCCCCGTCGCCGTTTACCGGTTGACCGGATCGTCCGCGTAAATTTCGTACCCGTCGCTGATCGGCCGGTACGAGAGGCCGCGCGCTGTGCATAGATCGTGGATGATCGTTTCCGGGCGTACCTCGCCGCTGTAGTAGAGCGACAACGAGCCTCCGAGCGCACGCGCCGATGGCGCAAGACGCACCTGCAGGTCGTAGCGACGCTCCAGTTCGTTGACGATCGCTGCGAGCGGCAGGTCTGTCACGGCGAAGCCGGCATGGCGCCAGGCGAGCACGCGGGAGACGTCGACGGTCGACGGCGGTTCGACGTCCCGCGTTACGCGACTGCGCTGCCCCGGGCCATCTAGCACCACGCTGACTGCGCTGGCCTCGCTGTCGCGGGTTGCATCACCCGGGTTCGGCACGGACTCGACCCGGACGCTTCCGGAGGCGACGACGACTTCCGTAGCCCCGCCGCTGTCGGAGCGGCCGCGCACGTTGAATTCGGTCCCCAGCACTTCCACGCGTGTATTGAACGTCCGGACCTCGAACGGGCGGTCGCCGTGCGTCACGGAGAAGTACGCTTCCCCATCCAGTTCGACGGATCGCCGTGCGGCCTGAAGACCCGGAAGGAACGCAAAGCCGCGCTGATATCTCAGCGTCGTGCCGCTGTTCAGCTCGACGGTCGACCCGTCCGGCAGCTGAGCGGAGATCTGCTGACCGGAGGCCGAGCGCACCGTCACGGGTTGCTGCCACCAGACGGTTAGTCCGATTGCCAGGAGGACAATCGCCAGCGCCACGCTTCCGAACAGGATCCGCCGGCGCGGGCGCGTTCCCGATCTCGGACCCCGGGCCGAGCGGTCGCGACGGCCCCGCGTGACCGGCGGTGCATCCGAGAGGTCGTCGCCGAACGCACGCTGACGGACGGTTTCCCACGCGGCGTCCACGCCGTCCTCACGCTCCTCGGATGCCGGCGGATCAGCGACGACTCCGAGAAGACGCCAGACGGACGCGAGCGACCCGCGGTCCGCTTCGTCCTTCAGATGCTCCTTCAGGTGTTCGGGAAAAGGCAAGCGATTGCGGCTCATGCGTCTAACAAACTGGGTTCATACGTACGGATCCGTTCACGAAGCGAGCGGAGGGCGCGCACGATGTGATTGTTCACGGTGCGCGGGGAGATTTCCATCACTTCGGCGACATCCTCGTGACTGAGCCCCTCGAAGCGGCTGAGCTTGAGGGCCTCGCGCTGTCGGTTGGGAAGCTCGTCGATCCAGGCCTCCAGGTGTCGTTCCAGATCCCGAGCGTCCATGGCGTCGTCAGGGGAAGGCGGCCGGGACAGGTTGCCGACCGGTTCGGTCTGCACGTCTTCCTGCTTGTCCGACCGAGTGCGCCGGTTTCGGTGCAAATTATACGCGCGATTGCGCACCGATCGGTAGAGGTACGCCTCCAGCGACTGCGACGGGTCGAGCCTGGAGCGCGACTCCCACAGTCGGACGAAGACGTCCTGTACGATGTCGGCCGCGCTCGCCCGGCTTTTCGTGATCGAACACGCATAGCGAACCAGCGGCTCGTACATCTCACGAAAAACCTGCTCGTACGCAGACCGGTCGGACTCCGTCAGGCGCCGGCACCACTCATCGAAAGAAACGTCGTTCATGGATGAAGGACGGGCGACGGCGACGGACACGGGAAGAGCGGACGAGTTCGAGGCAGTGTCATCGTGGGTACACGCAGCGCCTGGGCGATGACTACACGTTGGGTCCGTGCGGGGATGGGCTACGAGACAGCTTCCTCGACGCAGTCCGCGTGGGTTCTGCGAAAGGTGCCGGGCGTCGTTCCCGTTATCTCACGAAAGGTACGCGTAAAGTGCGGCTGGTCGTAAAATCCGGCGTCCAGCGCGACGGCGGCAAGAGGACGATCCGTCGAGACGAGAAGATCCTTTGCCCGTTCGATACGGGAGGTGAGCACGTACTGCCACGGTGTTGTGTCCCGGACCGACCGGAACGAGCGTCCCAGCGTCGACACGCTCACGTTCGCCGCGTCTGCCAGGCACTGCAGATCCAGGTTCGGATCCGCGAGGTGCTCGTCGAGGAACGTCTCTGCACGCCCTACCACCACGTCCGGTGCGACCGCCCGGCCCGCAATGGGGAGGCGGGTACGACGAACGCCCCCGTGAACGGTCCGGCGCTTCGACCGCCGACCCGAATAAAGGTCGGGGGCAGACGTCCGAATTGCCGGTTTCGTGTTGGCTCGAAACGATGCCGGATACAAGATAACAGCCATGGCCGGAAGGATTGATGAGCATCGGGCGGTGGACCGGGACCGGCCATCTACGCCGGTTCTACACGTCCGGTGGACCGCTCCCGTTCCTGCATCGAAGATCGCTGTACGGCGAAGTCGAACGATTGCAGGATGTCGTCAGGCGCACGAGATTGGACACCGGATTGGGCGAAATCAGGGCGTGGGGACCGCGCAAAGCGATTGAATCTTTAGACGACAGGCGAGGTTCACGGCAAGCGTCCCTTTTTGCCGTCGAATTGCTCAGCCCATGTCTACATCGGATGCCGTTCATGTGGAAACCCAGGGGTCGGTGTATACCGTCATTCTCGACCGTCCCGACCGGCGCAACGCGATTGATCCCCGGACCGCCGGCGACCTTGCAGACGCCTTCCGCGCGTTCGAAGCAGACGACGGCGCGTCGGTAGCCGTCCTCTACGGTGACGGCGGCCATTTCTGCGCGGGGGCGGACCTGAAGGCGCTCGCCGACGGCGATGTGCACACAGTCGACCCCGACCCTGCGACGGACGGCCCGCTCGGCTGCACGCGCATGAAATTGTCGAAGCCCGTGATCGCTGCCGTAGAAGGCTACGCCGTGGCCGGGGGGCTGGAGCTGGCGTGCTGGTGTGACCTTCGCATCGTGGCGGAGGATGCTATTTTCGGTGTCTTCTGCCGCCGGGTTGGCGTTCCGCTGGTGGACGGCGGGACGCAGCGGCTCCCAAAGATCGTCGGCCTGGGGCGCGCGCTCGATCTGATTCTGACCGGCCGTCAGGTGTCTGCGAGCGAGGCCCACGCGATGGGACTGGCGACACGCGTCGTCCCGTCCGGCAGCGCACGTGACGAGGCGGAATCGCTCGCGCTGTCCCTGGCGTCGATGCCGCAGGCGTGTATGCGGTCGGACCGGCGGGCCGTGTACGAGGGACTGGGATTGTCGGAACGTGCTGGACTGGCCCGGGAGGCGGAGTTGGGCCGTCAGGTACTGGATTCAGGCGAGCCGCTTGAGGGCGCCGAACGATTTGCCCGGCGACGCCGCGCCGCCCGGGAAGCGGGCGCCTCCGAGGAGCAGGACTGAGATCGTACCTCAAGGGGGCGCGACGCTCAGGTCTGGGGCCGGACCCGGCTCGTCGGTGTGGCAGAGTATGGGTCCTCGGGCCAGTAGTGTTTGGGGTAGCGTCCGCGCATGTCCTTCGCAACCTCGTGGTACGTGTGATCCCAGAAATTTTCCAGGTCCTGCGTGATCTGAACGGGTCGCTGGGCGGGAGAGAGCAGGTGTACAGTCAGCGGGACCCGTCCGCCGGCGATGCGTGGTGTCTGCGTCTGGCCGAACATTTCCTGGAGGCGAACGGCGAGGACAGGTGCATCCGGATCCGAGTAGTCGATCGGCCGTCGGGATCCGCTCGGGACCGTGACATGCGTCGGCGCAAGCTCGTCGAGCTCGTTGCGCTGGTCCCACGTCAGTAGCTCGTTCAGCAGCTGCGTGACGTGCAGGCCGTTCAGCTCGTCGGCTCGTCGCATGCCGTAGACGTGCGGTTTCAGCCAGTCGTCCAGGCGGTCCATGAGCGCCTCGTCGCTCACGTCCGGCCATTCCCCGCCGAGATGGTGGTGCAGAAAGGAGATCCGTTCCTGAAGCTGCCGGGCGTTTTTGGTCCACTTGAGGAGGTCGAGGCCGTGCTCCCGAACGCCGTCGAGCATGGCGTCGGCCATGGCCTCCGCGTCGGGGTGTTCGACCGGCCCATCCTTTAAAATAATGGCGCCGAGGCGCGTCTGCTCGCGGGCTCGAACACGCCGGGCCCCGGCATCCCAGGCGATGTGGGTGTCGGTTTCCATGTGGCCGGGAAAGTAGGATGTGAGGTCGTCCTTACTGATCGGAGCGGCGAGAAAGACGCGGCTCTCGCGCCGCCGGCCGTCCACGTGCGCGGCGACGATGTAGTCGGCGTCCGACAGGAGTTGCGGCGAAGGAAGGGCCGCGGCGCGCCCGTTGCGCAGCCGGAAGCGACCGTTCGAGCCGTCCCGGTGTTCGGCGATGCGATCGGGGTAGGCAAAGGCCGTGAGCAGTCCACAGGCCTCGACGTCGCCATCGCGGTCGCGCGGCGTCCTCGTCTTGCGGCGCCAGTGGTCGGCGACTGACCGGACGTGCTCTGCGGCCCCGTACGGGACGACGTAGTTGCGGGCATGATTTGGCGTCGGCCGATCCCCGCGACGGAGGCGGCGCAGGGCTTCGAGGCGAAGGCGCAGGTCGACGTCCGGCGCGGCGCCCTGACCGCGGAAGATGTCGCGTTCGCTGAGGAGGGCGGCCAGGTCGCAGGCGACGGGTCCGTGCCCGAGGCTTTGCCCGTTTACCAGCATGTGCGCGAGCCGTGGGTGCAGCCCCAGGGCGGCCATCTCACGGCCGTGGTCCGTGATCGCTCCCTCCTCGTCGAGCGCATCGAGCCGTTGCAGCAGGTCGCGCGCCTGATCGTACGCGCCCTCCGGCGGCGGGTCGAGCCAGCGAAGGTCGGTCGGGTCCGCTGCGCCCCACATCGCCAGCTCCAGCGCTACCGGCGCCAGATCGGCATTGACGATCTCCGGCGGCGTGTGTGCCTTCAGGTGCTGATGGGCGTGCTGCGTCCAGAGCCGGTAACAGGTACCGGGGCTGAGTCGACCCGCGCGGCCGGCCCGCTGGTCCGCAGAAGCTTTTGACACCTTTACCGTATCCAGCCGCGTCATGCCGCTCTGCGGGTCGAATCGTGGGGTTCGTACCCGGCCGCTGTCGATCACCACGCGGATGCCCTCGATCGTGAGAGAGGTCTCGGCAATGTCGGTAGACAGCACCACTTTGCGCTTCCCGTCCGGGCTCGGCTCGATGGCTGCATCTTGCTTCTTCGTCGGCAAGTTGCCGAACAGGGGGCGAACCTGCACGTCGGACGGCAACCCGCGATCCTTCAGCGACGACGCCACGCGACGGATTTCGCCGGCCCCGGGAAGAAAGACGAGCAGGTCTCCATCATCCTCCCGAAGAACCTCGCTGACCGTATCGGTGACGTGCGGTTCGATGTAGTCGTCCGGCGTTTCGTCGGCGTAGTGAATGTCGACCGGGTAGCTTCGCCCCTCGCTCTCGATGAGCGGGGCGTCCAGGAGCCCAGCGATCGGCCCGGTGTCCAGTGTCGCGGACATGACGAGAAGGCGAAGGTCGGGCCGGAAGACGTCCCGCGTTTCCAGGGTGAGGGCCAGTCCCAGGTCCGCCTGCAGGTTGCGCTCGTGAAACTCGTCGAAGATGACGCAGCCGACGCCGTCAAGGCTCGGATCGTCCTGGATCATGCGGGTCAGAATTCCCTCGGTGACGACCTCGATTCGGGTCCGGCGACCGACTTTCGTGTCCATGCGCACGCGATACCCGACGGTTTGGCCGGCCCGCTCGCCGAGCGTGTGGGCCATGCGGCGGGCGGCGGCCCGGGCTGCGAGCCGGCGCGGCTCCAACATGATGATTTTGTCGCTGCCGAGCCAGTCTTCATTTAGCAGCGCGAGCGGGACTCGCGTCGTCTTACCGGCACCCGTCGGGGCCTGCAGAACGGCCTCGGGCTGACGGCGAAGGGCCTGCCGGAGGTCTGGCAGGGCCTCCTCGATGGGCAGGTCGGACGGCGGAATCTTCCGGTTGGACATGAAGGGATGGCGAGAGCGAAACGTGACAACGGACAAGGGATTTCACGCATCCTCGCGCCGGGCGGTTCGCTTCTTGGGAAAGGGAGAGCGGGGGAATGGGAGAAAGGGGGAGTGGGAGAAAGGGGGAGAGTTGAGGGGATCGTTTGTATGTCTGTACGTCTGTAGGCTCTCGGTATGTGGCCGGGTGGTTTTGACTGAGAAATTCCCGATCCCCAATTCGCAATTCCCAATTCGCAATCCACAATCCCTATCTTCGCGCTTGCCTAGTGGACGATGTTTCTGGAGCGGAGGTGACGTGCAACCGGGTGCAGGACCATGGGGCGGACGCGGTACCGGACCCCGGGTTCGACGCCGTCGAAGGCAAAGGTGCCCGGGACGCCGATCGTTTCGGCCGGTGCGATCAACTGCGCATTCCCGATGCTCTCCATCACGGTTCGTGCTTCCGCCTCGGAAATCTGAAGGACGTCGGAAAGTTCGCCGACGGTCAGGCTTGCGTGTTCGAGAAAGGCCTTCAGGGTGAAGGACTGGCGCAGCGAAAACGTCTCGAGGAAATCGAATCGAATGGGTCGGACCGGGGCGACCGACACGCCGGTTCCTTCCGCGTCCAGCTGTACGGATCGAAACCAGTGGAAGAGGGCGAGCATCACGTTCTGCCCGCAGAGCGAATGCAGCCGGTCGTAGTATTCGGCGCGGAGAATGGCCTGTCGGTCCTCGTCGGTCTCCGCGCGGGCCAAGCGTCGCGTGAGCAGCGGCTGAGCCGATTCCTCCGGGGCTTCGAACGTGAGGCCCAGCCCGCTTCGTCGGTGGCGCCGGATGATGAGTTCTTCGAGCGTCTCACGGTTGACCGGGGTGAGTGTGTGTTGCACTGCGAGGCGGCCGGCTTCCGGCTCGTGGGCTTGAAGGATCTGCCACCCGAAGCCCGACATGGTGCCGATCCAGATGACATGCGAGTCGGTAGCCGACATGAACTCGAGGACGCGGCCGAGCAGGCGGGTGCCGTGGACGGCGCGGAGGAAAAGGTGCTCAAGATGTTCGACGAAGACGACCCGGTGTCGTTGCCCGGGCGGCTGAGACCGGATGCGTGCTGCCAGGTCGTCGAGTGAGGCCGGGTCCCCGTTTCGGGTTAGACCGAGAACGCGCCCGAAGATCCGCGCCACCTCCGCTTCGTCGCGATACCGCTCGTTGAGGTCGACCGTGTAGCGGCGCGCCCGTCGGAGCGTCGTGGCCGAGAGCACGTTGAGCAGGCTCGTCATCCCGCTGCCCGGGTCGGCCGTCAGGATGAGCGCATTCGGCAGGCCGTCGTTCCACTGTTGAACGTGCTGATCCACGCGCTGGATGTCGGCGTCCCGGCCGACCAGCAGGTCCGGGTCGCGCACCGGGCGGAGGGAGAACAGCCGGCGATAGACCAGCGGCATCTCGCTGAGCTCGTCCTCGAGGCCGACGACCGCTTCGACGGTTTCGCGGACGACGGCATCATCCACTTCTCCCGTGCCGACGGCCGACTGGCCCAGTCGAACGATGCGTTCGGCGCGACGACGGCCCAACTGCAACGTGCGCTGAAGGCGGATTCGGAGCTCCCGTCCGGTGGCCTGGCTCCATTCGGTCGCGGATCGGAGGTAGGACTCCGTCAGCGCCCGGGCGCGGAGAACCTGCTCTCGTGCTTGGCCGGCGGCGCGAACCCGTTCGTGGATGCGTGCCCAGGCCGTTGTGGTGGTCGAGCGTACGGCCCGGACCACGGGCACCCCGGCGTCGGTCAGCGGGCGCTCGCCTTCGGAAAGAAGTGCCATGGCGCGGTCCAGGCCGTCCAGGGCAAGCTCGCGGGCGGCGTCCAGGTGCGTCTGGTCGAGTTCGTCGGTGCTTTCCTCCCGGCGACGTGCCACGAGCAGGTCCTGCAGTTCCTCAATGGCCGCGCCGACGTTGAACCGAACGATCCCAATCACCTCATCGGCCGTTTCCGTCGTGTCGGTGACAGTCTTCGCAATGGGAGGAAGCAACGCACGCCATGCATCGAAGAGGAGGACGGACGTCGTCTCGCCGAGGATGGTGCGCCACTGGACGGTGTGGGAAGGCGCCTCGGGCGAGATTGGGGCCTCCGGATCGGACGGTAGGGCGTGAATGACGAATGATTCCGGCTGAGCCTCGATAGCAGCTCGAACGGTGTCGATGCGTGTCTGCACGACGGCCTCTGTGTCCCGGCGCACCGTCGTCTGCCGGAGGGCGCCGGCAAGGTCGGTGTCCAGCATCTCGAGGATTTGCTCGAGAATGTCGTCAAGGGACTGGACGAGGTGACGCTCGGTGCCCGGCGGTGGGACGTCGAGCAGGGAGTCCACGTCCTCGCGAAACGCCTGCAGCCTGCGCAGCGTGTCGCGAATGATCTGCCGGGCGGGAGCGACGCCGGCATCCACGACGGCACCGGCCAGCGACTCCTGCTCGGTGTGGATCCGGTCGCGGATGTCGGACAGGTGGCATACGATGGCGAGATGGGCAGTTACCTGGCGGTACCAGTCGACCCATCGCCCGGGCACGTCGTCGGGGGGCGTGAGCAGGGGGCGATGCTCGCTCATGAACGACCCAGCGGTGAAGGCGTCCTCCTCCAGGGCGGCGTGCGCCCGGTCGGCGGCCCTCTGAAGCCGCGCTGCGCCGGTCTTGAGGCGGAGCTCTGCCGAGGACTCGAGCACGTCGAGAAGCGCCTCCTCGGCGGTTTCCATCCGGTGGAGCTGCCGGTCGATCTCCTCTTCCGGCCGGGCCTTCGCTTCGGCGTCGAGGTCGGGATGGGGTACCCGCGGCTCCGCCGCTTCGAGCGGGTCGAACGATGCTTCGGCACGCAACGACGCGTGGGCCCACTCCGTCGCGGCCCGTTCGAGGCGTGCCGTCCACCCGGCCAGCCGTTGCTCCATCTCCCGCACGATGCCTTCTTCTGCTTCCGGAAGGCGACGGTACAAGTGAAAACGGACCAGCCGGTCGATCGGTACGGCCTGATTCCGCGCTGGCGGGGAAGTGATCCATGATTGAAGGCGGCGTGTCGTCCGCGTCCACGCCTTGCGCGTCCGCCGCACGAATCCGTCGTCGGCATCTGCGGCAAAGAGGGCCTCGGGCTCGGGACGAGACACGGTATCCGGCTGCCGGGCGGCCAGGGACGAACGGTCTTCTGCCAGTCCCTGGCGCGCACTGCGAAGGACGACGCCCGTATCGACAAAGCGGAGCTTCTCCCGGAGCGGCGTGAGGACGGCCTGCACGACGGTCTCGCGATATTCCTGGACGATGTCTCCGGCGTCGGTCGGGACGGCGCCGTCTCGATCCTCGTCCCGGAGCGCGTCCAGTTGTTCTGCTCGTGCCTCCTGTGCCGCATTCAGACGCCGGGCCGTCTCCGCTGCTGTGGCCTGGACTTCCTCCAGAACCCCCGATCGGAGGGCGTCGAGCAGGTCCTGGTGCTGCGCGTCGACGGCTGTGCGGATCGATGTGAGGATCGCCTCGACGGTCTCGGGGGCGTCCGCGCCGGTGCCGGGCTCGGCGGCTTCGGAGGGAGCGGCGGATGGCCGGGGATGCGGAGACGAGGGGTCGGGCACGGCGGTACGTCGGTCAGGCGAGAGTGGCGAGAGGCGGTCGGCGCATCAGTCGGGCGATCGGTCGGGGGCTCCGTCGCCGGACCGGGCGGGGTTAGGCCCCGATGCCACGTCGATGAAGGCACGGGTGGCCGGGGTCAGCAGCCCCTCGCGGCGGAAGACCCGGCGTGCGCGCTCGGTCACGTCACTCGCCAGCAGAAACTCGAACCGCGTGTCGAGCACGTAGGCCTTGACCTTCAGGTGCAGCACGTGGCCGTCGTCGTACTCGTCCTTGACGATCACCGCGATCGGCTTCTTCAGATACGTGTAACTTGAACTCGCTGCCGCTTCGTAGGCGATCCGTTTGGCCTGGCTCTCGTCGACCCAGCCGGGGAGGTAGAGGTCGGTGACGACCTGGCAATCGAGAGCCCCGGCGTTTGCGTTCGAGACCTGGCCGTCCACGATCTGCGCATTCGGCACGGTGACGAGGTTGTCGTCCGGCGTCACGATCCGCGTGGACCGGAGTCCAATCGATACCACCTCACCATACGTGCCGCCAACGGAGATCTTGTCGCCGGCCTGGAAGGGCTGGTCGAAGATGATAACGAGGCCGCCGAAGATGTTTTTGAGGATGTCCTGCGCGGCGAAACCGACGGCGACACCGATGGCGGTGGCCGCGGCCAGCAGGTTGCGCGCGCTCACGTTAAAGACGCCCTGGAGGACCACAACGAGCGCCAGCGACCACAGCACGATACGGGCGATCGGGATGACCCGCTTGTAGAGGAGCCGTCGCTCGGCGCTCCGTTCGGCAAGCGTCTCCAGGACAAAGACGACCCCCTTGATCGTAAAGAAGGCCAGCAAGAACACGAGAATGGCGACCGCCAGCCGGAAGCCGAAGCTGCGGACGTCCTCCAGGGTTTCCCGATCGAGGGGGCCATCGGTGTCCGCTTCCGTCCCCGTGCTCTCGGCGGCGGTATCGGCGACTGCGGCCTGACTTCCGCCGGTCGTGTCTGCCGGCACGGATCCGCCACTATCGGTCCCGTCCGCACCGGCTACGACCGTGTCGATGACGGCAACGGTGACCGTGTCGGTGCGCGTCGCTTCGGCAGCGGGGTCGTCGGAGGAGAACAGGTCCGTGCACCCACTCGACAGCAGAACGACCGCGAGCACGAGGGCGACAGGGGAGAGATGAGCACGGAGCATCAGCCGTGGGTCGACAGGCGGAAGGCGGTGAGGCTGTAAGATAAACCACGAGCCGGCACAATGCGAAGTCGTGCCGGATCATGATTCATTCCGCGCTGCCGGGCGGTGGTCCGGATGCGTGCGTTACCGCAGCAGATAGAGGGCGTGTTGCGTGTAGAAGGCTCGGACCTCGAACTCCTTGAAGTACTTTGGAGGCGTGGCGTCGAGGGCGCGGAGGGTGCGGTCCTTCGACCAGTTCCCCTCGCGGAAGAACGTACTCCAGATGTCTCCCTGTCGTGCCCAGAACCCGGTACTATCGGGCAAGGCGTATTCGCGGGCGATGTCCTGGTAGCAGTGCGGGTAGGCGACGGAGAGTGCCGGTGCCGTGAGATCCCCGCAGTCCGCCACGCCCCGGCAGATCGCCTTGCGGGATGGCGCCTTTCGGGATGGCGCCTTTCGGGATGGTAGGTCTTGGCGAACCGCTTCCCCGGACAGGCGATGCTCGTACAGGGCGTCGATCAGGCTCCGGTACCCTTGCCGCGACACGTTCGGAAGTGCACCGCTGTCGAGCAGGTTGGCCTCCACCGCGTTCAGCCCGGCATAAACGTCAACCTGCAGCCCGGCATTCTCCTGGACACACTGCGGCAACTGATTCCGCCGCTGAATCTCACGCCACTCGCAGCCGCTGAAGGCGAGTGTGACGAGCAGGATGCCGAGTGCAATTGCAGGGGAGCGGCTTCGCACAGGGAGATGTTGGTAGGTATGTGTGTATGTATCTCTTCTTTAGCCGGGTGGCGAGGTCAGGAATGCAGGGGTGGGAGCTTTGTTGGGCGAAGGCATCCGGCCGAAAACGTGCGGCTACTCACCTTCCCTCGTGAGAAAAATCTCTCAGACAGAAAAGACAAGCCTCGACGCCCGCCCTCGCCGGCCTCCTCGAACTCGCTCCAACGCCCTGGGCTCGACGTCCGACACAGGCACATACACACGTTCATGCTTATCTACGCATCCACGGGCTCGACGGGCTCCAGGACCTGTAGCTCTTCGTCGGTGAAAAGGCGCGACTTGATGACGAAGCGTTTGCCGGTGGGGATTTCGAGTGAGAAGCTTGCGCCGCGGCCGTCTTTGACGTCGAGTGTGAGCTGCATGTGTTTCCAGTACTCGAACTGGTCTTTCGCCATGTAGAACGGGCAGTCGTAGATCTCGCCGAGTTTGACGTCGCTTTTTCCAAGTCGGAAGTCGCCCTGCTGGAAGCACATCGGAGAGGAGCCGTCGCAGCATCCGCCGCTCTGGTGAAACATGAGATCGCCGTGCCGCTCGCGAAGGTCGTCGATGATGGCTTTCGCATCGTCGGTAATGGTGACGCGGGGAACCGTGTATTCCATGGTCTCGGAAGCTAAAAGGAAAAGGACAGCCAGGGGCGGCCCGTGTGCAGCGCTACGCCATGCCGTTCGCGATGTCGAGCACGACGCGGCCGTTGATGTTGCCGGCGCGCATGCGGTCGAAGACCTCGTTGATGTGATCCAGCGATTCCGTGGTGTCGATATGGACGGACACATCGCCGTTGGTTGCGAAGTCGATGCTTTCCTGCAGGTCGATGCGGGTGCCGACGATGGATCCGCGGATCGTGGTGCCGTTGAGCACGGTGTCGAAGATCGGCAAGGGAAAATCGCCGGGTGGGAGGCCGTTCAGGACAAGCGTTCCTCTCCGGCGCATCGTATCCAGCGCCTGCCGGAAGGCCGGTGTAGACACGGCGGTTACAAGCGCCCCATGAACGCCACCGATCGCCTTCTTAACGGCTTGACCCGGATCTTCGTTCGCCGCGTTGACGGTGACGTCGGCCCCGAGCTCCTCCGCAAGGGTTAGCTTTTCATCGGCAATGTCGACCGCGGCAACACGCATTCCCATGGCACGGGCGTACTGAACAGCGAGATGACCGAGCCCGCCGATCCCGGAGATCAGCACCGATTGACCGGGGCGGACCTCCGTCATTTTCAGCCCCTTGTAGACCGTCACGCCCGCGCACAGGATCGGGGCCATCGACACGAAGTCCACGTCGTCGGGTAGGTGGCCGACGTAGTCCGGGTCCGCCAGCACGTATTCCGCGTAGCCACCGTCGACGCTATAGCCGGCGTTGTCCTGGCTTTCGCAGAGGGTTTCCCAACCGCCGTGACAGTGCTCACACGACCCGCAGGCGCTGTAGAGCCACGGCACGCCGACGGCATCGCCCTCCTTCACGGTGTTCACGTTGCG